>NZ_NHNZ01000104.1:0-25248 GCF_002727095.1 Halorubrum sp. C191
GGTTCCCAGAGGATCGCTCACTCCAGTACTTCACGGTACGCTGGTGGGCTTAACTTCCGTGTTCGGAATGGGTACGGGTGTGTCCCCACCGCTCTGGCCGCCTTTATGCCGACTCTCGGAGTCGAACCGAGACTCTCTATAGAGACTCCTGTGTCGGTCGTGGTTCGGTACCAACCGTGTATACGTGCGATCCAGATACCGCCTGAACTCATGCGAGTCGTGGCGCGTCAGCGCCAATGAATGTGGCTCGGTCTGTTAGTTCTCGTGGGCTTAACACCTCGTTGCCTCGGTGCGTACACCCCGAGTCTATCGAACTCGTCTTCTACGAGTGACCTCTGTGGTACCTCTTTTCCATGTGGGTTTCGAGCTTAGATGCGTTCAGCTCTTACCCCGTGTCGCGTGGCTACTCGGCATCTGCCCTTCCGGACAACCGATACACCAGTGGCGACCAAACGTAGTTCCTCTCGTACTATACGTTCGTTCACGTCAGGTACCTCACACCCCCAATAGATAGCAGCCGACCTGTCTCACGACGGTCTAAACCCAGCTCACGACCTCCTTTAATAGGCGAACAACCTCACCCTTGCCCGCTTCTGCACGGGCAGGATGGAGGGAACCGACATCGAGGTAGCAAGCCACTCGGTCGATATGTGCTCTTGCGAGTGACGACTCTGTTATCCCTAAGGTAGCTTTTCTGTCATCTACGGGTCCCATTCCGGAACCTCGTAGGTTCGCTAGACCACGCTTTCGCGTCAGCGTTCCTCGTTGGGAAGAACACTGTCAGACCATCTTGTGCTCTTGCGCTCTTCGCCGGATTCCCGACCCGGCTGAGATGATCTTCGGGCGCGCTCGATATCTTTTCGAGCGCGTACCGCCCCAGTCAAACTGCCCGGCTACCGGTGTACTCCTCCCGGAGTGAGAGTCGCAGTCACCGACGGGTAGTATTTCAATGCTGTCTGGGTGGCGCGCTGGCGCGCGTACCTCTGTAACGACTCCTACCTATGCTGCACATCGGCGACCACGTCTCAGCGACAGCCTGCAGTAAAGCTCTATAGGGTCTTCGCTTCCCCTTGGGGGTCTCCAGACTCCGCACTGGAACGTACAGTTCACCGGGTCCAACGTTGGGACAGTGGCGCTCTCGTTTATCCATTCATGCAAGCCGCTACTGAAGCGGCAAGGTACTACGCTACCTTAAGAGGGTCATAGTTACCCCCGCCGTTGACGGGTCCTTCGTCCTCTTGTACGAGGTGTTCAGATACCCGCACTGGGCAGGATTCAGTGACCGTACGAGTCCTTGCGGATTTGCGGTCACCTGTGTTGTTACTAGACAGTCGGAGCGCCCGAGTCACTGCGACCTGCTCCTTAGAGAGCAGGCATCCCTTCTTCCGAAGGTACGGGACTAACTTGCCGAATTCCCTAACGTCGGTTCTCCCGACAGGCCTTGCCTTGCGCTGGCAGAGCACCTGTGTCGGATCTCGGTACGGACATCGTGCTTGCCTTTTCACGGGCCCTATGTACGGCTGACTTTCGCTGTTTCGCGTTTCGCTCGCTTCGTGCCGTGACGGCGTCCACGAGTTTCCACGATTCGACCGGGCGAGTGCCCGGCTCAGCGTTCCACACGGCGTCGGCGTTTACTGCACGATGGCGCTGGAATATTAACCAGCTTCCCGTCGGTGTAGTCAAGTTGTGGTACACCTTAGGACCGGCTAACCCTCGGCTGAACGGCAGTGCCGAGGAACCCTTGCTCTTCAGGCCGTCGAGGTTCTCACCCGACTATCGCTGCTACTGTGACCAGGATTGTCGTTACTGGACGGTCCACACGAGCTCTCGCCCGGGCTTCCGTCCGACCAGTACGCCAACCTACGCGGTTGCCCCTGTCAAGGGCACGGCCAGGTCTCGGTGGTAGATTTGAGCCCCGATCATTTTGGGCGCCTCAAACCTCGGCCGGTAAGCTGTTACGCTTTTCTTAGCGGGTAGCTGCTTCTAAGCTCACCTCCCGGCTGTTTAGGGCTTGAGACCACCTTCGAATCGCACTTAATCTACACTTTGGGACCTTAACCCGGCTCTGGGTTGTTCCCCTCACGGTACACAGGCTTACCCCGCGCACCGGACTCCCNNGAGGTCATGCTTCGACATGTTTCGGTTGGAACCAGCTGTTGCCAGGCTCGATGGGCCTTTCACCCCTACACACGAGTCACGAGAGGGTATTGTAGAACACCAACTCTAACAGGCCTCCACGTGGCTTTCGCCACGCTTCACCTTGCTCGCGCGTAGATCGCCTGGTTTCGGGTCGCACCTGATTGACTCCCCGCGCTTGAACACGGTGGCCCTCGCAATGCTGCGGCCGTATCGGTTTCCCTGCGCCTTCCCGGGTTCGCCGGTTAGACTCGCCAATCAAGTGCACTCCCTGGGTCGTTTTTCAAAACGCACGACACGACGCCGGCTCGTCTCTCTTCCTACTAGAGGATCGCTCCTCGGTCGTTTCAAGAGACGCCTTGTACGCCCTGTCGCTCGATCGCCANNTGTTCATAGAGGATATCCGACCCCTACTACTCTGGATTTGACGCCATCCGTACTGCTCTCTCATACGGGGTTGTCACCCTGTTTCACGCTCCGTTCCAGGAGACTTCTGAGAGAGTGTCGAGATTTGGTTGTCAACCCGAACACCACATTGGTCCGAAGACCTTCGGTTTGGGCTGTGTCGCGTTTACTCGCGGTTACTGACGACATCGCTGTTGCGTTCTTTTCCTGCCCTTACTGAGATGTTTCAATTCAGGGCGTTCCCTATTGCGCGTGGCAATTGTTGAACGGATTCCGATTGGGAGATCTCGTGTTCTTTCCCTCCATGCGGGTCCCACGAGCTTTTCGCAGCTTGGCACGTCCGTCGTCGGCTCTCGAGCCGAGCCATTCACCAGCTGGCACAGTAGCCAGTAGTGTGTCAGTCGACTCTCGAAGGAGAGTCACTGACGGTCAAGTGACATAGTGTCACCCGACTGTATATGGTTCACTGACGTTCCACGAACTCGGATGAGTTCAGTGGACGTCTGGATCGCACGTATACACGGTTGTCATTGAATCGCCCCGGGTGTGACGGGGCGTTCGTCGAACCCTTCCCATCCGCGGTTTCCCGGGATGGTGCATCGGTCGTCGTGTCCGAATCGAATCGCGTCTCCCACTTAAGGGGACGGATTCGCTTCGGACGGACATGGACTCACTGGGATTCGAACCCAGGGCATCCTCCTTGCAAGGGAGGCACTCTACCGCTGAGCTATGAGCCCACCTTCCCTGGTGGGAAGGTTCTCGCGTGTTGTGTGAGCCGTGGTCGTTCTGCGGTGTCCAAGCCGGTGGGTGGGCGGACGGTACACAGNNACGCCTCATCCGGACCTCACTCGGGTGCTTTGACGGGCGGTGTGTGCAAGGAGCAGGGACGTATTCACCGCGCGCTTGTGACACGCGATTACTACCGAATCCAGCTTCATGTGGGCGAGTTGCAGCCCACAATCCGAACTACGATCGAGTTTCTGAGATTACCGTCTCCTTTCGGAGTTGGAACCCTTTGTCTCGACCATTGTAGCCCGCGTGTTGCCCAGCACATTCGGGGCATACTGACCTACCGTTGCCCGTTCCTTCCTCCGTGTTAGCCACGGCGGTCCCCCTACTGTCCCCAGCTACCTCGCGGTACTGCTGGCAAGTAAGGGTGCGGGTCTCGCTCGTTGCCTGACTTAACAGGACGCCTCACGGTACGAGCTGACGGCGGCCATGCACCTCCTCTCTGAAGCTCGGATAAGGTCATCAACCTGATCGTCATTACTACAGTCGATGCTGGTGAGATGTCCGGCGTTGAGTCCAATTAAACCGCAGGCTCCTCCGGTTGTAGTGCTCCCCCGCCAATTCCTTTAAGTTTCATCCTTGCGGACGTACTTCCCAGGCGGTCTGCTTAGCGGCTTCCCTGCGGCACAGCACCCACTCGTAGTGGGAGCCACACCTAGCAGACATTGTTTACGGCCAGGACTACCCGGGTATCTAATCCGGTTCGAGACCCTGGCTTTCGTCCCTCACTGTCGGATCCGTTCTCGCGACGTGCTTTCGCCATCGGCGGTCCGTCCAGGATTACGGGATTTCACTCCTACCCCGGACGTACCCGTCGCGCCTTCCGGTCCCAAGCCACGCAGTTTCTACCGGGCGCCCACCTGTTGAGCAGGTGGATTTCCCGATGGACTTGCGCGGCCAGCTACGGACGCTTTAGGCCCAATAAGATCGGCCATCACTTGGGCTGCCGGTATTACCGCGGCGGCTGGCACCGGTCTTGCCCAGCCCTTATTCTGGTACCGCCTTAGGGTACCGAAAAGCACAGGCGCTATGCCTGTGCACTTGGGATCCCCCTATCGCACTGTCGTGCAGTGTAAAGGTTTCGCGCCTGCTGCGCCCCGTAGGGCCCGGAATCTTGTCTCAGATTCTGTCTCTGGGTTCTCACTCTCATGACCCATACCGATTATTGGCACGGTGGGCCGTTACCCCACCGTCTACCTAATCGGCCGCAGCCACATCCTTCGGCGCCGGAGCGTTTGGCATACCACTCATTCCAGTGGTGGTATGGTATACACTATTAGCCTCAGTTTCCCGAGGGTATTGTGTTCCGAAGGGTAGTTTGGCCACGTGTTACTGAGCTATTCGCCACGAGTCTGAACTCGTGCGACTAGCATGGCTAAATCGGATCCCAATAGCAATGGCCTCCGGCAGGATCAACCGGAATGAGTATCCTTCGAGCCTGATTCCCGGCTCGAAGGGGGTGTTGGCGGGTGTCAACTTCGGTTGAGACGAAGGTTGACACACCATTGCATTGGTCTGTGTGGTGTCCGGTCCATCCAGCGGCTTGGATGACACCGAACGACCACGGCTCACATCAGATCGCCGCTTACGCCGGAGCGCAGGGGGCGCGATCCTCATCCTTCGCGGACCTGAACGTACCGGACGACGGGTCATAAACCCATCGAAACGGTACGGGTCCAGCGAAACCGGGCCGAGTTGAACGGCCCGAGTCCGCGTTGCGTTCTTCGCATTTCTTCGAATGCCCGGGGTATACTTAACCCCGTCGAACCAACTCCACTACGTCATGCGGTTTCATGGCGTAAAACAGTGATAACTGACCGGATCGAATCGATGTGCGGCAGCGTCTATCCGAGACGAGTTCTCTGTGCCGGTGTAGTGATCAAGCCCGGACTGTTCCGGTCGAGCAGTACCGAAAACGATAGATCGGAACCGGAGCGTCCGGGAGTTACTCCTCGTCGAGGTACTCGATGCCCTGCTTCGAGACGTTAGCCTTAGTGATGTCGTTGAGGTCGTTGAGCCAGAAGTCGTCGTCCGCCTCGTCGACCTCGGGGGCGTTGTCCTTCCACGCCCAGCCCTCGTACTCGTGGACTTTCTGCGTCCCCTTTTCACGGAGACGGAGCGTCGTTCGTTGCGCCTCCTCTTCCGAAGGCGCCGGCTCGAGCGTTCGAGCCGCCTTGAGTGCCGCCTGACGCGGCATGTTCCCCGAGAACTCACTCGGTTCCGATCCGTCTTCCTCTCGAAGGGCAAAGTTTCGCTTACCGTCTTCACGTACCATGGTTTTGCCTCCATGTGACACCAGCACACAGTGTGTAATAAATATATCGGGGAAATGAAAGCTGTGCGGCACAACATTTATATACTATCTCGGCCGCTGCTAGCGGTTTGGAACGCCGACGAGACGAGTTGACCGACCCGCGGAGGATTTCAGGCGGACGGCGAGCGCGAGACGGTGTTCACACGAACAGTCGGAGGGGGGTTGCCAGTCGGTCGACTAGCCGGGGAGTCGATCGGCCAAGGGAGCCGACGACGCACCCGTGCGGTTGGCTCGTCGGGCATACGAATACGCGTAAACAACACTTATGTGTCTGCTATGGCGAAGTGCGACAAGTACACCCGCGATGGTCCGCAAAAAGAAGCTCAGCCCCAGTGGCGCCAAGGACGACGAGGGGGAGTACCACAACGTCCACGTGAACCTTCACGAGGACGAACTCGCCGTCGCCGGCATGGAAATCGGCGACGAGGTGTTCGTCCGAGTCCGAGACGGGAAGATAATCATCCAGAAGGCGGACGCGAACCCGGAGCAGCTCGAACACGACTTCTGACGCGGACCCGCGGGATTTTCGTCGGCAAGGACGCCGCCGAGCGGTCGCGACGCGGACTGCGGTCGGCGGATTGATTGTCGCTCGTGACGAGACACGCACGATGGGCGCGTATGACCTGTTGAAGCCAGCACTGTTCCGGCTGCCGCCGGAGACCGCACACGGACTGATCCACGGACTCCTCGGCGGCGTTCAAGGGACTCCGGTTTCCGCCGCGCTCGCCGAGCGGTACGTGGTCGGCGACGAGCGGCTCGCGGTCGACGCGTTCGGGTCGAAATTCCCGAATCCAGTGGGTGTCGCCGCCGGTTTCGACAAGAACGCACACGTGCCGCGAGCGCTGTCGTCCCTCGGGTTCGGTCACGTCGAAGTCGGCGGCGTCACCGCCGAGCGGCAGCCCGGGAACCCCCGTCCGCGGCTGTTTCGCTTGCGCGAGGACGAGGCGCTCGTCAATCGGATGGGGTTCAACAACGAGGGCGCCGACGTGGTCGGCGAGCGGCTCGATCGCGACCCGCTCCCGGACGTGCCGGTCGGGATCAACATCGGGAAGTCGAAGTCGACACCGCTCGAGGACGCCCCGGACGATTACCTGTACACGTACGAGCGCGTCGCGGACGCGGGCGACTACTTCGTCGTCAACGTCTCCAGTCCCAACACGCCGGGACTCCGCGAGCTCCAGAACCGCGACGCGCTGGAGCGGATCCTCGGGACGCTGGACGACGCGGGCGCAGACCCCCTCCTCGTGAAACTCTCCCCGGATCTTCCGGAGCCAGCGGTCGAAGACGCGCTCGGGGTCGTCGACGACCTCGATCTGGACGGCGTCATCGCGACCAACACGACGACATCGCGGCCGGACTCGGTGCGGAGTCACAACCGAGCGGAACGCGGCGGCCTCTCGGGGAAGCCGATCGAATCGCTCGCGACAGATCGGGTGCGGTTCGTCGCCGAGCGCACGGACGTGCCGGTGATCGGTGTCGGGGGGATCTCAGACGCCGCGGGGGCCTACGAGAAGATACGGGCCGGCGCCTCGCTCGTCCAGCTATACACGGGGCTCGTCTACGAGGGGCCGAGCCTCGCGCGTGACATCAACGAGGGACTGCTCGAACTGCTCGAACGCGACGAGTTCGACTCGATCGAGGACGCGGTCGGCGCGGACCTGTGAGCGGATCGAGAGGCGAAAGGGGAGGGCGGGCTACGCCTCGTTACGCACGATGACGACGACGTCGTCGGCCTGAAGCAGCTCGCCCTCGCCCTGGTACTGCCGCTCTTCTTCGACCGCGAACTCGTCGTCGACCAGCGTGACGCTCGCGACGTGAAGTTCGTCGCCGTCGATCTTGTACTCCCCCTGCGCGAGAGCGGCCTCGATGTCCCCGACCTGATCGCCGTACTTCGGGCCGACGGTGGCGTAGTCGAGGTCGATGCCCGTGATCACCGTCTCGACGGGCGCGTCGCCGTCGGGGTGGACCGCGAGGTCGTCGACGTGCATCACGCCGGTGATGTCGTCCTCGAAGCCCCGCACGTCGGCGTACACCTCCACCGCGTCGAGCGCGGCGGTGAGAGGGAGCTGATTCTCGCTTTTGTACTTCCGGAGCGCGCCGACGACGGCGGTGGCGGCGGTCCCGGCGTCGCGGTCGGCCTCGATTCCGAGTGGCTCGGGCCAGTCGGCGAGGTGGATCGAGTCGCTCGCACCGTCGGCGAGCGAGACCCCTTCGGGTGTGGCCCCGTCGACCGCGTCGGCGTACATGTCGTGCCACAGCTCCTCGGTAACGTGCGCAAGGAGCGGGGCGAACAGCTTCAGGAACCGTCGGTGCGCGGTGCGGAGGGTGTATGCCGCCGCGTCGTCCTCGCGCTGTTTCGCGATCTCGAGGTAATCGTCACAGAACGTGTTCCAGAAGAAGCTCCGGAGCTCGTCGCGGGCCTTCGAGAACGCGCGGTCGTCGAGGAGCTCGGTGAGCCGCTCGACCTCGGCGTCGAGCTCGGCGAGGAGCCAGCGGTCGAGCTCGCGGAGGCCTCCCTCGGGCTCGGCTGGGAACGGCTCCGGCGCGAGCGACTCGACGAGCTTCGAGGCGTTCCACAGCTTCCGGATCAGCTTCTCGCCCGCGCGGAGGTCCTTCTCCTTGAACGGGAAGTCGTCGCCGACGGCGGTGCCGGCCGCCCAGTAGCGCGTGGCGTCCACGGGGAACTCCTCGAGGACCGCCTCGGGCTCGACGACGTTGCCGACGGACTTCGACATCTTCTCGCGGTTCTCGTCGAGGACGTGGCCGTTGATCATCGTCTCCTCGAACGGGACCTCACCGGTGTGCTCGTAGCACTTGACGAGGGTGTGGAACAGCCAGAAGCTGATGATGTCGTGGCCCTGCGGTCGGAGGTCGAACCGGTACAGCTCCGGGCGCTCCATCGTGAACTCCTCGGCCTCGTCGTCCCAGTCCCAGCCGGCGTTGACGAGGGGCGTGAGGCTGGAGGTGGCCCACGTGTCGAGCACGTCGTCCTCCGGCTGGAAGGCGTCGTGCCCGCACTCGGGGCACGCGTCGACGGGCGGGTCGTCCGACAGGGGCTCGACCGGGAGGTCGGCCTTCTCGGCGATGACCTCCTCGCCGCAGCCCTCGCAGTACCACACCGGGAACGGGATTCCGGATGACCGCTGACGGGAGATGAGCCAGTCCCATTGGAGCCCCTCGACCCAGTGTTCGTACCGGGTGAACATCTTCTCGGGCGACCAGTCCATCTCGCGACCGATCTGGAGGTACTCGTCCGTCTTGTCGAGCATCTCGATGTACCACTGCTCGGTGACGAGGAACTCGACGCTCGTCCCGCAGCGCTCGTGGACGTTGACCGTGTGGGTGATGTCGCGGCGGTCGAGCAGCGCGCCCGCCTCGTCGAGGTCTTCGACGATCACTTCGCCCGCCTCGTCGGCGTGGAGCCCTTCGTACTCCCCGGCGAGGTCGGTCATGTGGCCGGACTCGTCGATGGCGACCCGGAGGTCGAGGTCGTGGACCTGGTACCACTCGATGTCGTTCTGGTCGCCGAACGTACAGCACATCACGATGCCGGAGCCGGTCTCCATGTCGACGCGCTCGTCGGCGATGATCGGCACCTCGTGGCCGAACAGCGGGACCTCCGCGGACTCGCCGACGAGGTCCTGGTTCTCGTCGTCGTCCGGGTGGACGAAGACGGCGACGCACGCGGGGAGGAGTTCGGGCCGCGTCGTCGAGATAACGAACTCGTCGGCGACCTCGTCGTTCCCGTCGCGTCCGGCGACGGGGAACGCGATGTCGTTGAAGTGGCTGGCCTGCTCGTCGTCCTCGGTCTCGACCTGCGAGATGGCGGTCTCGCACTCGGGACACCAGATCGCGGGGGCCTTCTCGCGGTACTCCCGGCCCTGCTCGTACAGGTCGACGAACGACAGCTGCGAGACGCGCTGGACGCGGGGTTCGATCGTCTGGTACGTGTGGTTCCAGTCGACCGACACGCCGAGCGATTGGACGTTCTCGGTGAACTGCTCCTCATAGTCGGCGCAGACCTCCCGGCACTTCGCTTGGAACTCGCGCCGCTCGAAGTCCTGATGCCGGATGTCGAGCTCGTCCTCCGTGAGCCGCTCGGAGGCGATGCCGTTGTCGTCGTAACCGAACGGGAAGAACGTCTCCCCACCGTTCATCCGCTCGAAGCGCGCGACGAAGTCCTGGAGGGTGAACCCGTACAGGTGGCCCATGTGGAGGCTGCCCGATACCGTCGGCGGGGGCGTGTCGATAGAGAAGACGGTGTTCGGGTCGACCGGGTCGTCGTCGGAATAGGCGTACGTCTCCTCGTCGACCCATCGCCGCTGCCAGCGCGGCTCGACGGCGTCGGGGTCGTACTCACCACTGGGCATTTCGGTCACACGTTCCGCCGGTTCCCCCTTAACGGGCTCGGTTGTGCGGGACATCGGCGCACGCCGAGCGCTTCAGACCGTGTCGTCGAGGTCGTGGTCGGCCGCCATCTTCGACGCCTCCGTCGCGAACCGCTCGACCTCGTCCGCGGGCGTCTCCCCCAACGCGGTCTCGTCGACCTCGCGGCCGGCGGTGATCCCGCCACCGGTGACGAGCCGCTGTTCGGCCAGCTCCTTCGTGTGTATCCGCTTGCCGTCCTCAGTGGCGTAGGTGAGCCGCACGAGCCCCTTCGAGTCGAACTGCCGGTCAACGAGCCAGACCGTGGTCATACGCGGCGATCGGTGCCTGCGACGCTTAAGAAGGGCGGTCGGCTGTTGGAAACCGAGGGGGGGAGGTCGGTGTCGGAGAGGGGTTGCGGTGACGCGTGCCGACGAACAGCTGTCAGGACGCGTGCCGACGAACAGTCGTCAGGCTGTGAGTCGCGCGCGCGAGGTCGCCGGCGCTGCGCGCCGGCTGCCGGAGCATCTTCGATTCTTGCTGGAGTCGGGAGCGAAGCGAGCGACGAGGTCGGGGCTTCGGAGGTAGTTACCGAGGATTGACCGTCGAATCCGAGTCAGTCATCGAATCAGAACCAACCGGAGCCCTACACGTCTCGTCGTCACCGCTTTGTATCGGCTCGCCGAACAGGTGAGCATGTACGTCGAGTTCGACCGCGACACCTGCGTCGGGATGTACCAGTGCGTCGCCGAGTGGGACGCCTTCGAGAAGGACCTGAACGACGGAAAGGCCGACTTAGCGGGGAGTACCGAGGAGGACGAGGACCTGTTCGTCGTCGAGGTGCCCGACGGCGAGGAGCTCGACGCGAAGTTCGCGGCGCGCTCGTGCCCGGTCGACGCCATCGAGGTGTACGACGACGACGGCGAGCAGGTGGTGTGAGCAGTTCCGGTCGCTCGATCGGTTGGGTATAAACAACAGCCGGTGTCTCGATCTGAGCGAACACCGCCGAAGCCCCGCCCCGCGGCCTCACGCCTCCCCGGCCTCGTCGGCCTCCTTTCGCGACTCTATCGCACGCGCTCCTCGCGGCCGCCGGTGGCGACCGCTCGGAGGCGCGCGCCGAGGTAGATAGTCGGGAAACGCGTCGACTCCTGCCCGAGTCTATTTATAACTGATCGGCTACGTCCTCGGCGAAGTACGTGATGATGAGGTCCGCGCCCGCGCGCTTGAGCGCCGTGAGCGACTCCAGCGCGGTCGCCTCCAGGTCGAGCCACCCCTTCTCCGCGGCGGCGTGGAGCATCGCGTACTCGCCGGAGACGTTGTACGCCGCGATGGGACGGTCGAACTCTCGCCGGAGGTCGCCGACGATGTCGAGGTAGGGCAGGCCGGGTTTCACCATCAGCACGTCGGCGCCCTGCTCGGCGTCGAGGCGGGCCTCTCGGAGCGCCTCGCGGCGGTTCGCGGGGTCCATCTGGTAGTGGCGTCGGTCACCGAACGCGGGGGCGCCGTCGGCCGCGTCGCGGAAGGGGCCATAGAAGGCGGACTCGTACTTCGCCGCGTAGCTCAGGATGGCCACCTCCTCGTGACCCGCCGCGTCGAGCGCCTCGCGGATCGCTTTTACCTGCCCGTCGGTCATCGCGGAGGGAGCGACCACGTCGGCGCCCGCGTCGGCCTGCGAGACTGCGGTGCGCGCCAGCAGGTCCAGCGTCTCGTCGTTCTTGACGGTGAGCGTCGGATCCGACTCGGCGCTCTCCTCGATCACGCCGCAGTGTCCGTGCTCGGTGTATTCACAGAGGCAGACGTCGCCGATGACGGTGACATCGGTCTCGGCGGAAATCCGGCGGATCGCGCGCTGGACGACGCCGTCGTCCGCGTACGCCCGGCTCCCGGACGCGTCCTTCGACTCGGGGACGCCGAACAGGATGACGGCCTCGACGCCGGTGTCGCTGACCTCGGCGACCCGGTCGACCGCCTCGTCGACCGGCACGCGCTCGTGGCCGGGCATCGTCTCGATCGGGACGCGCTCGTCGGTCGTGGCGTCGACGAAGACGGGGGCGACGAGGTCCGACGCGGAGAGGTCGGTCTCGGCGACGAGCGGGCGAACGCCGTCGGTCCGGAGGCGGCGGGGCCGGTCCGTGAGGTCCATACCGGTTGTTCGGGTCCCGCCGACTTTTAGCGTTCGTCTCCGGCCGATTACTCGGAGGACTCGACGTCGATCCGGTCGCGGAGCTCCGCGAGCTCGTCCGACTCGGCGAGCTCCTCGACGCGCTGTTTGAAGTGGGACTCGCAGAGGCCGACGACCACGCCGCCCTGCTCCGCCTCGTACGTGGCCTCCCGGTCGCAGTAGTGACACCGCATACTCGGCCCTCGGTCCGGCGCGGGCTTAATCCTGTTCGTCGGGCGTCGCCGCGGCGGCGGAGTCGCCCGTCGCGGACCCGTCTGTCGGGACCGCCTCGGGGAGCCGATCGCGGACGGGCTCGAACGCCGACGCCGTCAAGCCCGCGACGCCGAGCGTCCGCTCGTGCGCGTCCGTCCCGCCCGTTCTGAGCAGGTCGGCCTCGGCGGCGAGGCGGTCGATCCGCGAGTCGTCGACGGCGCGACCGTAGGGGTAGAAGCGCTCGACCGCGTCGATCGCGGCCGACTCGCGGGCGACGTCGAGCGCCTCGTCGACGCGCTCGTACCGGAACGGGTGAGCGAGGCCGACGAGCGCGCAGGCGTCGTCGAGGAGGTCGAGCCCCTCGTCGAGCGGCGTCACGTCGCGCGCGACGTAACACGGACCGTCGTTCCCGATCAGCTCGTCGAACGCCCCGGCGTAGTCGTAGGGGGCCTCCGACTCGTCGATCGCCCGCGCGATGTGCGGTCGCCCCAGCCCGGCGCGGGGCTCGATGTCGAGGTCGACGCCCAGTCGCTCCTCGACCGCGTCGAGGATGGCGGCGCCGCGCTCTCGGCGGTCGCGCTGGAGACGGTCGATCTCCGCGTCGAGCGCGTCGGTGTGTTCGACGCCGTAGCCGAGAAGATCGAGCCGCCCGAACCCGGCGTCGACGCGGAGTTCGATCCCGCGGACGATCCGGACGCCGTCGCGCACGACGACCGGCGCGTCTATCTCGGGGTGAACGCTGTCGTGGTCGGTGACGGCGACCCAGTCGACGCCGGCCTCGCGGGCGGCCGCGGGGACTTCGTCGAGCGTCATCGTGCCGTCCGAGAGGGTCGTGTGGGCGTGGAGGTCGGCGACGACGCGGTCGTCAGAGGCGGCGGGCATACCGGCGAATAGTCGGGCGCGCCACTAAGCGACGGCGGTTCGAGGGGACCGATCGGACCGGGCCGTCGAACCGGAGCAGGCCCGATATAAGGC
This sequence comes from Halorubrum sp. C191, assembly GCF_002727095.1. Taxonomy (NCBI): domain Archaea; kingdom Methanobacteriati; phylum Methanobacteriota; class Halobacteria; order Halobacteriales; family Haloferacaceae; genus Halorubrum; species Halorubrum sp. C191. The sequence continues at coordinate 13,359 of NZ_NHNZ01000104.1, forward strand.
AATATAAGGTATCCCCTCCGACTAAGGTCGTACATGGACAATCATTAAGGACTGCTGGCGGCTCCCTACTGTTGATGCGCTTGAACGGCGTCGACGACCGACTCGAACGGCACCAGTACCCGACCACCTCTGAGGAGATCATCGCGGCTCACGGAAACGCGACCGTAGAGCTCGCGAACGGGTCCGAGCGGCTCGGCGACGTCTTGGAGCGGTTCGGCGATCAGACGTTCGAAGACGCGGAGGACGTGTTCACCACGCTCCGGGCCGGCGTCTGTCACCGCGGCGTCGGTCGCCGGTTCTACTCGGACCGCGACCCGACCACCGACGCGGAGGACGAGCCCTCGCCCGTCTCGTTCTGAGGCGGCGAACCGCGCGGGATCCACGCACGTTTTTTCGAAACTCGATCGCGGAGCGTCGCCGATCCGCTGCGAGGGAGAGAGCTCGGCTCGGCGGAACCCCGCGAGGCTACGAGACGCCGTCGACGACCCCGGAGAGGTCGAGCGGGACCGACCCCTTCCGATAGCCCTCGATCGACCCGTCCGGCTCGGCGCGGTAGACGACCGCGGGCTTGTGACGGACCGCGGGTTCGGCCTCACGCACGGCGGCCCACTCGTCGGCGGGAAACGACGAGCAGTCGACGAACAGCGTGACGCCGCCGGCGTGGGCCGCGAGCTGTCCGCTGGTCTTCGTCTCGGCGGTGTCGCGGACGGCGGCGACCGGATCGTTCGCGGACCGCCCCGCGGTCGGCTGCGGGCGCGTGACCTCGACGAGGTGACCGGTCCCGGTGTCGGGCTCCGTCGCGCGGAAGTCGAGCGAGTGTCCCGTCGTCACCTCGATCTCCGGGGTGACCTCGTACCCCGCGTCCGCGAGGATCCGGGCCGCGGTGAACTCGGCGATGGCCGCGCTCATCCGGACGAGGTCCCGCGAGGCGGAGGTACCGAGCTTCCCGGCCATCGTCTCGCGGTAGTCGTCGAGCACCCCCGGTCGGAGGGTCTCCTCGACGAACCCCGTCCCGGCGTCGCGGGTCGCGTCCGGGAACCCGGCCGCGTGGTCGCGGAAGAACGCCCGGCTCGTCTCCGCGCCGTCCTTCGAGCAGAACACGGGGAGAAAGAACCACGAGACGTGGGGGTACTCCGCCAGCCACGGCTCGTCGTCGTGGAGGCCGGCGAGCAGCTCCCGCTGTGCCCACCGAGAAACGGGATACGGCGCCTCGTCGAACCCGTACTTGTCCGTCCGCCAGAGCTCGCTCGGCGTCTCCGTGTTGCCCAGCCAGTACCCGACGGGACCGCCCTCGGCGCCGGCCGGCGGGTCGGCGTCGTCGTCGGTCCAGCAGAACAGCGCGAAGGAGTCGTCGTCCATGTCGAACCGCCGCGCCTCGTAGTCGGGCGGCGGCGCGAACCACGGGTCGCCGGTGGTCGACCCGAGGTTCTCGTCGAGGGGACGGCCGAGCTGCGACCGGACCCGGTCCGCGGTCCACCGGCCGGGCGAGCGCCTGAATCGGAGGGGTTGGGCCACGGGCGTTTGGTATCACGTCGCGGGGTTAATCGATTCCGGTGGACGTGGCCGAACCTTCATCATCTATGATACGTTTACCGACAGGTATATTACAGGAAACGGCCAAGTGTAGTCGTACCATGTCAATGGGTGCCTATGACGAGGCCGAACATGAGCGTCGCGAGAAGAAGACCAGCGAAGTCGACGCCGACTTCGACGCGGAGCGGCCCGAGTACTCCGGTTCCCTGAGCTACGACTCGGGCGACTCCACGGAGGCACTCCTCGACAAGTTCGAAGAGCTTCAGGGGAAGTGACGCGGCCGCGGCGACGCCGCGCCTTTTAATTCCGTTCTCGAACGCCGATAGCGGTCGCGCTCTCGATACCGGCCGTGTTATTGTACCGGACTCGCTGCCGATAGCGACCGCGTCTCACGTGAGCAGGATCGCCGCGCCGCAGACGAGCGCGACCGCGATGACGTGCCCCACCACCGCGCCGAGCAGCACGGGCTCGGAGAGTAAGAACGGGACGAGCGCGAGCTGAACGAGCGAGAAGCCGATGTTCTCGGCGTCGAGCCGGCGGACGGTCGCCCGCTCCTCGGACGGGAGGTCGACGTGGACGGCGCGCCACAGGGCGACGACCGCGCTCCACCACGAGGTCCCGATGCGGTACGTCAGGTCCCAAAGGACGAGCAGCGTGAGGTAGACGACGGGAATCGGCGGGTCCGCGCCGAACAGGCGGTTGATGAGGGTCCCGTCCCACGCGAACAGGTACGTCACCAGCGCGATGAACGCCAGCACGCCCAACACGATCTCGATGCTCGACCCGAACAGCAGCCGCTTGTGTTCCGGAGGGGTTCCGAGCAGGCGGTTCTTCGCGCCCAAGCGGTGCATCTCGACGCTGCCGACCGCGGCGACGACGACGGCGACCGTCCCGGCGGCCACGGCGTTCCAGACCCCGTAGTACCACCCGAGCGCCACCACGCCCACCTCGAAGATCACGAACTGGAGCGCGACCGCCAGCGTCCGGGAGATCCCGAGCCCGGGGATGCCGCCGACGAGGCTCTCGTACACCCACGTCTCTCCGTACTCGCGGCTCACGGGCGGATCCCCCGGAGCGTCGTCAGCCACGGGCGCTGCGCGTTCGGCGAGTCGGTCAGCGCCCGGGCGACCGCGAGTTCGAACGACGTGCGTTCGATCGGGACGAGGTCCCGGATCCGATCGTCTTCGACGATCACGGTGTTCCGGAGCCCCTCGACGAGCGACCGCGCGAGGTACGGGTTCACGTCGGTGACGAGCCGGAGCCAACGGGCGGACAGGCCCGGGCTCAACACCGGGACCCGCACGATGCGAAGCCCGCCGCCGAGCTGTCGCCTGGTCCGGCGGAGGATCTCCGCGTAGGTCAACACCTCCGGCCCGCCGATCTCGAGCGTTTCGCCGGCGGTCTCGGGGGCGGCGAGGACGCCGGCGAGGTACGCGACCACGTCGGCGACCGCGATCGGCTGGCACAGCGTGTCTACCCACTTCGGGGTGACCATCACCGGAAGCCGCCGCGCGAGCCCCGCGATCACCTCGAAGCTGGCGCTGCCGGCGCCGATGATGATCGCGGCCCGGAGGGCCGTGAGCGCCGGGTCGCCTTCCGCGAGGATCCGCTCGACCTCGCGTCGGGATCGGAGGTGTTCGGAGAGGTCCTCGCGGTCCTCACCGAGCCCGCCGAGGTAGACGATCCGTTCGATCCCCGCGGCCGAGGCCGCCGCCGCGAAGTTGGTCGCGCAGTTACGGTCCCGCTCCTCGTATCCCGGGCCGCCGTCCATCGAGTGGACGAGGTAGTACGCGGCGTCGACCGTCTCGCCGTCGATCTCGAACGCCGGGGGGAGCGTGTCCGGTTCCAAGAGGTCCCCCTCGACCACGGAGACCCCCTCGGGCGCCGCGTAGCCGTCGGCGTCGCGGACGAGCGCGACCACGTCGTGGCCGCGCGAGAGGAGCGTCGGGACGAGGCGGCTCCCGACGAACCCGGTCGCACCGGTGACGAGCACTCGCATACCGTCCCCTCGGGCGGCGCGACCATAAGCCCCGGCCCGCGCGATCGCCGCCGACCCGTGAGACCCGGCGCTGAGCGTCGCGGTCGGCCTGCGGACCGATCGCTAGAAGTGCCCCCGGGTCCCTCGTCCGGTATGCGCGCAGGCGAGTTCGAACCGGTCCGGGGCGTCGAGGACCTGTACGTCCACGACACCGGGATGTTCGCTACCGACGAGTACGGCGCAGTCTACGTGTACGACGCCGAGCGACCGATCGTGATAGATACCGGGACGGGGGCGAACCGAGAGGCCCTCTTCGAGAGCATCGAGGCGATCGGCATCGACCGCGACGAGCTCGCGTGGATCCTCCCGACCCACGCCCACCTCGACCACGCCGGCGGGGCGGGCTACCTCGCCGAGCGCTACCCGAACGCGGGGGTCCGAGTGCCCGAGGAGGGAGTCAGACACCTCGTCGACCCCGAGGCGCTCGTCGCGGGAACCAAGTCGGCGGTCGAGGGGCAGTGGACGTACTACGCGGAGCCGGAGCCCGTCCCGGAAGACCGGATCACGGGCGTCGCCGACGGAGACCGGATCGATCTGGGCGACCGCGAGCTGATCGTCCACGACGCGCCCGGGCACGCCCCCCACCACGCGGTCTACCACGAGCCGGAGGCGGACGTGGTCTTCACCGCCGACGCCGCCGGGATCTACGTCCCAGAGGTCGACGACGTGGTGCCGACGACCCCGCCGCCGCAGTTCGACCTAGAGCAGTGCCTCGAGGACCTCCGGCTGATCGAGCGGCTCGACCCCGACACGGTCTGCTTCGGACACTTCGGACCCCGGAGCTACGAGTCGACGCTGATCGGTGAGGCGAAGCGGGCGTACGTCGAGTGGGTGGAGGCGGTCCGGCAGAAGCGCGCGGAGCTCGACGACGACAACGCGGTGGTCGAACACTTCGAGGCGGCGAGTCGCAACGTCGACTACTGGACTCGGGAGCGAGCGCGGGCGAACACGGGGCTGAACGTTAGAGGAGTGTTGACGTATCTTGACCACGTCGACGAGATTCCGGCGGCGGACGTCGGCGAGGAGTAGTCGAAGGCGTCGGCGAGGAGTAATCGAGGGGCCAGCGACGGCGGACCCGAGAGAAACGCCCTAAACCCCGCCGCACGTAGCGGGGAGCAGATGGGTATCTTCGACACGATCCGGGCCGTGCTCGGGACCAGCGCCGAGACCGACGCGACCCGCGAGGCGGACCCCGAGGACCTCTTCGGGATGTCGACCGCGTATCTGACGATGCAGGCGGACCTCGGGTACGACCACTGCGGCGAGGCCGCCCTGTGTTTCTCCGGCATGGACAGCACTCGCTTCGACGACGCGGTCGAGAGCGTCGAGTCGATCCTAGAGGCCGGCGAGATCGACACCGGCACCGGCTTCCACCGGTACGAGGACGACCACGGGTACCAGTGGTTCGTCCTCGAGGACGACGACCCCGAGGACCTCGTCACGAGCGTCCACTTCGCGGCCGACCAGTTCATCGAGGAGGGGTTCGGGTCGCGGCTGCTCGCGGCCGTGTTCGGCTTCGAGAACGACGACGGCCCGGCCTACTGGATCTACTCGTTCCGGCGCGGCGCGTACTACCCGTTCGCGCCGCGGGGGACGAACGACCGGAGCCAGCAGGTCGAGTTCAAGCTCCAGTCGGTCCTCGACGGCGAGCTCGGCTTAGAGGACGACGAGTCGTACTGGTACCCGCTGTGGCCGGACGCGCGCGGGAACCACCCGTGGGAGTGAGGCCTCGATGAGCGCTGACACCGCGCTAGGCGGGGCGGACCCGAGTCGAGATGAGGGGGCTGCCGGCCGCGACACCCCGAGAAAACGCCTCCTCCGGTGGGTCGCCGTCCAGGCCGCGGTCGTCGCCGCGGCGGTCCACCTCCTATGGGCGTGGCCGCGGCTCGGCTCGCCCCCGGACGCCCGCCCGTACCTGTTCGTCGCCGGGAGCGCGCTCGCGGTGGCCGTCGCGGTCGCGACGCTGCGGGCCGGCGAGTACCGCCGACTGTACGCGCTCGGCGCGGGAACGCTCGGAACGTTCCTCGGCGGGTTCCTCGCGTGGCACGGGACGGGCGCGGCCGCGGCGCTGGCGGCGGAGCCGCTCGCGGTCGTCGCGGTGATCGTCGAAGTCGTCGGATTCGCCGCCTACCTCGCGCTGTTCCGGCTCGCGCCGCCGACGAGCGTGGTCGTCGAGCGTCGCGAGGCGGACGGAGCCGAAGGAGAGCCGGAGGCCGACGAGGGGACGCCGTGACCGACGCGTACCGGACCGTCGCCGAGCGCGCGACGGCGCGGTTCGAGGTCCAGGGGTCGGAGTTCCTCGGCCACGTCGCGCCGGTCGACACGGTCGAAGCGGCGGAGTCGTTCGTCGAGGCAGTCCGAGACGAGTACGCCGACGCGACCCACAACGTGCCCGCGTACCGGGTTCCCGCGGGCGAGCCGTCCGAGCGCGCTCGGGGGTCGGAACCGATGCTCAGGGAGTACTCGTCAGACGACGGGGAGCCGACCGGCTCCGCCGGGAAACCGGCCCTGAACGTCCTCCAGCAGCGCGAGATCCGGAACGTCGCCGCGGTGGTGACGCGCTACTACGGCGGGACGAACCTCGGAGTCGGGGGGCTCGCGCGCGCTTACTCGCGCGCAATGAAGGAGGGTGTCGACGCGGCGGGAGTGACCGAGGAGCGCCCGCACCGAAGTCTGGTCGTCGAGACCGAGTACGACGACTCGGGGACGGTCCGGGGAGTGATCGAGTCGTCCGGCGTCGAGTTCGACGCCGACTACGGCGAGCGGGTTCGGTTCGACCTCCGAGTGCCCGTCGCGCAGGTCGACGCGCTCCGCGAGCGGCTCAACGACGCGACGAGCGGGCGGGTAGAGATCGGTCGATAGCGGTCGAGAGGGGCTCGTTCGTTCCGGCCGATTTACGAGAACTTCCGGACCGTCATGTCGAGCGTGTCGAGGTCGAGGATCGGCGCGTAGCCGGCGTCGGGGTCGATGTTGACTGACTTCTGGAAGTCGGTCTGGGCCTGCCAGCAGCCGGAGTTGACCGCGAGGACGTTGTGATACTTTCCCCAACCGAGCTTGTGGACGTGGCCGGTGTGGAACACGTCGGGGACATCCTCGATGACGAGGTAGTCGCGCTCCTCCGGCGCGACGCGGGTGTGCCCGCCGAACTGCGGCGCGACGTGACGCTTCTTCAGCAGCTGGTACATCGCCTTGTGCGGTTCGTCGTAGCTCGCCTTCTCTTCCGGGAGCTCCGCGATCACCTCGTCGAGCGAGACGCCGTGGTACATCAGCACCTCGACGCCTTCGACGGAGACCGTCGCCGGGTTCGAGACGATCCGCGCGTCGTGGACGTCCATGATCGCGCGGATCTCGTCGTTGAACCCGGGCTGCGGCTCCGCGAGCCGGACCGCGTCGTGGTTGCCCGGGATCATCACGATCTCGGTGTCCGCCGGTACCTCCTTGAGGTGTTCCGCGAAGGCCTCGTACTGCTCGTAGATGTCGACGATATCCAGCTCCTCGTCCTGGTCCGGGTAGACGCCGACGCCCTCGACCATGTCGCCCGCGAGCAGGATGTACTCGACGGGGTCGGCCTCGGGCGTGTGGAGCCAGTCCGCGAAGCTGTGCCACGCGTCGGCCATGAATTCGTCGCTGCCGACGTGGACATCGGAGATCAGCGCGGCCTGGACGTGACGGTCGGCGCCGCCAGGGTTGTGCGTCCGGGGGACGTCCGGGAAGTGGAGCGAGTCCGCGAAGAGGATCCCGGCGTCGTCGGCGAGCGTCCCCTCGACCGCGACGCACTCGTCCAACAGGATTTCGTCGACGACGTCCGCGAGCCCCTTGTCCTTCATCACGAGGGCGGGGAACGTCCCGGTGGTGTCCTCCAGTTCGACCAGCCAGTGGCCCGACTTCGTGGAGCGCACGTCGTTGACGAGGCCGATCATCGCGGCGTCGCTACCGCCGGGCATGTTCGCGATCGCTTCGGCCGGTCGGTGGTTGACGCGGCCGCGGAGGACCTTCGAGAGCCGCTCGTAGCGGTCGCGGAACGTCGTGACGAAGTCGCTGTACTCGCCGGTTCCCGTGCTGCGGCCGGTCATGTCGTTGCCGACCTCCAGATCGCGCAGGTCGAGATCACGTGAGGTATCGGCGGCGGTCGCGGAGTCGACAGTCGGTGAATCGGCAGTCGCGGGGTCGGCAGTCGGTGAATCGGTAGTCGCGGGGTCGGCAGTCGGTGAATCGGTAGTCGTGGGGTCGACGGTTGGGGTGTCGGCCGTCGCGGGGTCGCTAGCGGCCCCCGTATCGACATCCATAGCCGAAGCGCCGTCGGTCGTCACTGGGTCGGCGACGGTCTCGGTCGCGCCGGGTTCGGTGGCTGATGACCCCTTCGTTTCGACTGGAGATTGTCCGGTTTCGTCCGGGGGAGCGGCCGATTTATCGGTGTGGTCGATCGCTTCGCGGACGTGGTCGGCGGTGATCCGAAGCGCCTCGTCCGGGGCGCGGTCGACGGTGGCCGCGATCGCCGCGGTCGGGTCCGTCGCGCCCGCGAGTAAGGTGACCGCCTCGCGTTCGGCGTTGTAGCCGCGCTCGGCGAGGGCTTTCGCGATCCGGGCGTTCGACTCCAGCGGCACGACACTCGAAAGGGGGGTCACGGGCAAAACCGTTCCGGAGGCGTCGGCTGGAGTCGGAGCCGGAGTCAGGAGGTAGGGGAACTCCCGAGACCCGGAAGCTTATGAGCGAAACCCCCCAAACGCGTCGTAATGGATGAAGGGGATCGGCCGACAGACGGCGACGAGTCGGCCGATCGAGACGAGCGGAACCGAAGCGAATCGGCAACGGCTCACGACGGAGGAGGCGGCGTTTCTGACGAGTTAGAAGACGAAGCGTCCGACGGAGCGGGCGGCGACGCACCTGACACTGAGCCCGAGCCCGGTTCTCGGCCCGAGCCCGGTTCTCGGCCCGAGGCCGAGCAGCCGGGCGAACCCGATCGCGCCGACGCTCACGACGGTGCGTCTCACGGCGCCGACTCTCACGACGAGGCCCCTCGCGACGGCGAGGATATCGCTACCAAGGCGGGCCTCGGATCGACAAGATCGTCGGACGGCGACCCGGACGAGTCGTTCCTGTATCGGTTCCGTCACGACCGGGAGGGCGCGCTGATGTGGATCCGCGAGATGCTGTCGAGCGTCGCCGTCGTCCTTCTGGTCGGGCTGCTGCTGTTCGGCGTGAGCGGCGTGTGGCCACCCATGGTCGCGGTCGAGTCGGGGAGCATGGAGCCGAACATGCAGGTCGGCGACCTCGTGTTCGTCACCGAGCCGGGACGCTTGGCGCCGGACGCGGCCGAGAACGGCGTCGGCGTCGTCACGCACGAGGTTGGTCAGGAGGTCGACTACCGGACGTTCGGATCCTACGGCTCCGTGATGATATACACGCCCCCGGGTCGGACCGGATCGCCCATCATCCACCGGGCTAGGTTCCACGTGACAGAGGGAGAGAACTGGTACGACCGCGCCGACGATCGGTATCACAACGCCGTCGACTGCGAGTCGCTCGCCAACTGCCCGGCGCCGCACGACGGCTACATCACGCTGGGGGACAACAACGGGGCCTACGACCAGGCCAGCGGACTCTCGCCGCCTGTTAGAGCGGAGTGGGTGAACGGGGTGGCGCGGGTCCGAGTCCCGTATCTCGGCTACATCCGGCTGGTCGCGACGGGGCAGGTAGAGCTGAACGAGGCGATAGCGCGGACGGTTGGAAGTAGCCTCTCTCCGGCGTCGTCGGGTTTCTCGGCCGCGGGGTAACTGCGGACGCGACACGCCGACGTCAGACGTGTCAGAGGCGGCGCGGTCGGCGTCAGTTGTCGAACCGCGCCTGAACGAACGGCTGCGCGTTTTCGATGTCGCCGAGCCGAGAGTCGGACAGGAGGACCGCCTCGGTCTCCTCGACCGGCACGGAGAGACCCATCTCTTTCGTTCGCCCGTAGCGGCCCTTGGAGACGACGACGGCGTTGACGATCCCCAGCATGTCGAGTTCGCTGATGAGGTCGGTGACGCGCCGCTGGGTCAGCACGTCGGCGTCGATCTCCTCGCAGAGCCGCTTGTAGATGTTGAACACCTCGCCGGTGTTGATGTTATGAACGCCGTTCTTCTCCAGGAGGATCACGGCGAATAAGACGATCTTGCTCTGTGTCGGGAGGGTGCGGACGACCTCGACAACGCGGTCGAGTTCGATCTTGTCCTGCGCCTGCCGGACGTGCTTCTCCGCGACGATCTCGGCCTGCGAGCGCTCGGCGAGTTCGCCCGCGGTGCGGAGGAGGTCGAGCGCCCGGCGCGCGTCGCCGTGTTCCTGCGCGGCGAAGGCGGCGCAGAGGGGGATCACGTCGTCGGTGAGCGCGTCGGGCTTGAACGCCGTGTCGGCGCGGTGCTGGAGGATGTCGCGGAGCTGGTTAGCGTCGTACGGCGGGAAAACGATCTCCTCCTCGCCGAGGCTCGACTTGACGCGGGGGTCGAGGAAGTCGGTGAACTTGAGATCGTTCGAGATCCCCATGATGGAGATGCGCGAGCGGTTGAGCTCGGAGTTCATCCGCGAGAGGTTATAGAGCGTGTCGTCGCCGCTCTTCTCGACGAGCTTGTCAATTTCGTCGAGCATGATCACGACCACGCGCTCGTGGTAGTCGACCGCCTCGAAGAACGTCGAGTAGACGCGGTCGGTCGGCCACCCCGTCATCGGGACCTCCTCCATCTCGTCGGCGTCGTCCTCCAGCGTCTCGATGCGGTCGTCGAGGTCCTCGATCGAGTCGAACTCGGTGTCGGCGAGGGCGGCGGCCGCGTCGCGGCCGGCCGTCTCGTCGGCGTCCGTCGCGTCCGCGCGGAGGCCTTCGAGTCGCTCCAGCTGATCGGCGATCACCGCTTGGTTCTCCTCGATGAACGTGTTCGCGAGCTGGGCGAGGACGCGGTACTGGGTGTCGGTCACCTCGCAGTTGATGTACTCGACCTCGCAGGGTACGTCGTACTTCTGCGAGGTGGACTCGAGCTCCTGCGAGACGAACTTCGCCGAGGCGGTCTTCCCGGTTCCCGTCTTCCCGTAGATGAGGATGTTCGAAGGGGTCTCGCCGCGGAGCGCGGAGACGAGGATCGTCGCCATCCGGTTGATTTGGTCGTTCCGATGCGGGAGTTCGTGCGGGGTGTACGAGGGCCGGAGGACCTCCTTGTTCTCGAAGATCGGCTCGCCGGAGAGGAGGTCGTCGAACAGGCCCTGATTGTCGTCGTCGTCGAGGACGACGCCGTCGAAGTCGACGTCGGGCGACGATCGGTCGCGACTGCCGTTGTCGATCTCCGCGGTTTCGGGTCCGGCGTCCGTTACCGGGTCGGGTACGGAGCGGGATCCCGAGTCGCGGTCGGAGTCCTCACTGGAGTCGGCGTCACGGTCGGGGTCGTCACCGAAGTCGGAACCGGTCTCGGGCGGGCCATCGGAGTTCAGATCAGCGATATCGGACGCGGAGCCGTCGCTACGGTCCGAGTCGTCGTCGACCGAGTCATCGTCGTCGGTCTGATCAGTGCCGTCGTCAGCCCGCGGTGTGTGATCGCCTTCGTCCATGTGAACCCCTCCGTTTCAGGTGGAGACGACCAAGAGAACCGATTCTCACGCCGTCTCCGGTCGGAAATACGCATTCGCGGTCGAATACGACATCGACCGCGTCCACTTGATACAGTCGAACCAGATGAAGAGACGGTACAAAAGTGTTCCTCTCTGGAGTTGAAACGTCCCCATTAGTCCAGCGAACAGGTGGAGACAGACCCCGTCCGAACCGAACCAATCGCCGGACAGACTGGTCGAGAAAATGAGGTGATCCCAGCGACAGACGGGAAAGCTCCACGACGTTTGACGAGATATCGCCGAACGGGTCGTCTCATCGGCAGATCAGTCGGTCCACATTCGACCTGATGAGTGGGAGTCGCCGTGAAGGAACCAATCATCCGGCTGGGAGTTCCGTTGGTCGTTCCCGATCTCCCGGTTGTGGGCGCGGTCTGGAGTGCCGACTGATTGTTCTCTTCGAATGGACCCCCCCACCCCTTCGTTTCGTGTGGAACAGCGATCAGGGGTGGGGAGGGGGTCGAAGAGCTCTATGTAACAGAGGTAGATTTAATATCTATAGCGTAGAACAGTACCCTCGGCAATCTACTATAGAATATATTAGTATGTTTGTAGTTATTTTATCTTGTTTATAGCCGTATTTTTCTTGCCGCCCACAGACAACCCTGGACAACTCCGGTTCAACCGGCCACCACCCCACCGAAAAAAAAAAAACTAAAAAAACACATGTATCCTTTCCTCCATCAACATCAA
>NZ_NHNZ01000230.1:0-72495 GCF_002727095.1 Halorubrum sp. C191
CCGCGGACCGGGGGCGGCGGGTCCCGCGGTTCGTGATCGATTACGCGTGCTCGGAGTCGGCCGAGTCGCCGGCGAACCCCGGGAGGGCCCCGCCGGTCGCGATCCGGAGGCTCCCCCAGATGAGCAGGACGTTCACCAGCGTCACCGCCACGACGAACTCCGCCCGATCGGCGATGAACACCATCGCGGGGACGAGTCCGCCGAGGACGAGGAGTACGGCCTGTTGGATCGAGAAGTCCATGCCGTAACCATGCGCTCGCCGGAAATATATAACACCCGTGTTTTCAGGGTGCGAGAACGGGTAGATCTTATATGGCTCTCTACTGTCAAAGTCGCCTATGGGCCAAAGTGAGGCAGCAAACGCTCCGACTGACGATGTCGGCGGCGAGGGAGAGGATTTCGACCCGATCGGCACGCTCACGCTCATCGGAATTTACTTCGCAATCTTGGTACTCGCGTGGGTGTACATCTACTTCGTAGAGTTCCTCGGCCGGGACCTCGTCGTGGTGGGGTGATCACACGTGCACATTCACGCCTACGAGAAGCTCTGGCTCGCGCTGTCGATCGTCCTGATTCTCGCGCTCATCGGCACCGTGACCTACGGCGCGGTCGGTCCCGGCGTGGCGATGGTCGCCGACTCGCAGTCGACGGTCGACGCCGCGGCGCTCGACGAGGACGAGCGGTTCTCCGAGCCCCGCGTCGAGCAGGTGGGCGAAAACGAGTACGAGGCGTACATCGTCGCCTACCAGTTCGGCTTCGAACCGTCTCCGATCGTCGTGCCGGCGAACAGCACCGTGACGTTACACGTCACCTCTCGCGACGTGATACACGGCTTCGAGGTCGTCGGCACGAGTGCGAACACGATGGCCGTCCCCGGCGAGGTCTCGGAGATCACGGTCGAGACCGAGGAGCCGACGGAGTACGGGCTCGTCTGTAACGAGTACTGCGGCGCCGGTCACCACGTCATGGAAGGAAAGATCAACGTCGTGAGCCAGTCGGAGTTCGAGAGCCGCGGAGGTGACTCAGAATGAGCACCGCCATCGAGTCCGAACAGACGTTCGTCGACAAGTTCCCGGACGAGGCGAGGGTCGTCCGCGCGGCCTTCCTGAGCTCCTTCTTCGCCCTGTTGCTCGGCGCGATCTTCGGGATCATCCAGACGCTCCACCGGACCGACGTCGCGCGGATCATCCCCTCGACCGACTACTACACCGTCCTCACCGCGCACGGCGTGTTCATGGTGATCAGCTTCACGATATTCTTCCTCGTCGGGCTGTTCACCTGGGCGCTGACGCGCAGTCTGGACCGGCCGCTCCTGAACATCAAGATCACGTGGACGTGGTACGGGCTGATGGCGACCGGCATGACGCTCACGGGGATCTCGATCCTCGCCGGGTTCGTCGATTCCATCGACATGAGCGCGGACGTGCTGTACACGTTCTACGCGCCGCTTCAGGCGCACCCGCTGTTCTACGCCGGGCTCACCGTGTTCATCGTCGGGACGTGGATCGCGGGCGCCGACTGGTTCCGGACGTTCCTCGCGTGGCGGCGCGAGCACCCCGACGAGCGGATCCCGCTCCAGACGTTCATGGTGCTGACGACGATGACGATGTGGTACATCGCCTCGTCCGCCGTCGCCGCCTCCGTCCTGCTGTTCCTGCTCCCGTGGTCGCTCGGCTTCATCGACCAGGTGAACCCGACGCTCACCCGGACGCTGTTCTGGTTCTTCGGCCACCCGGTCGTCTACTTCTGGCTCATGCCGGCGTACATGCTCTGGTACACCGTCCTGCCGAAGATCGCCGGCGGCCGCCTCTTCAGCGACCCGCTGGCCCGGGTCGTGTTCGTGCTGTTCGTCCTCCTCTCGACGCCGGTCGGGATCCACCACCAGTACCTCGACCCGGGGATCGCCGAGGGGTTCAAGTTCATCTCGATGACGAACACGATGTTCCTGCTGTTGCCCAGCCTGCTCACCGCGTTCACGGTCGTCGCGAGCGTCGAGTACGGCGCCCGTCAGCGCGGCGGCACCGGGCTGTTAGGCTGGCTCACGAACCTCCCGTGGCGCAAGCCGGAGTTCACCGGCATGATGCTTGCCGGCCTGATGTTCGCGGCCGGCGGCTTCTCGGGCATGGTCAACGCCGGGATGAACATCAACTACCTCATCCACAACACGCTGTGGGTGCCGGGTCACTTCCACCTCACCGTCGGGACCGCGGTCGCGCTGACGATGATGGCCGGGACCTACTGGATCTGGCCGCAGATCAGCAACAAGCCGATCTACAGCAGCCAGATCGGGCTGTTCCAGGTCGTCCTCTGGTTCATCGGCATGGCGCTGATGTCGAACGCGATGCACGCGCAGGGGCTCCTCGGCGTCCCGCGACGCACCGCCGAGCCGGAGTACTCCGGCTTCGACTACCCGACGATGTTCGGCGGCTTCGAGGAGCTCAACATCCAGATCGCGATCGGCGGGACCCTGCTCTTCGTCTCGACGATCCTCTTCCTCGGGAACCTCGTGTTGACGATGGGGAACCCGAAGGTGTCCGGGCTCGCGGAGCCGCTCCCCAGTCCGGTCTCCGGCGCGGAGGACGCGCCGCAGGTGCTCGATAACCTCCGCCTGTGGGTCGGCATCGCGCTCACGCTCGTCGTCCTCGCGTACGCGCTGCCGATCGCGGCGATCATCAACCGCGGCGGACTGCTCGGACCGGGCGTCGGCACCTATCCGGTGTGGCTCGCGCCGCTGTTCGACGCGCTGGCAGATGCGGCCGCCCCGCTGTTCGGCGCCGTCGCCGACCTCTCGGCCTCGGTCGTCGAGGTGGTCCGATGAGCGTCGACATCTCTCGCGGCGGGCTGCTCGTGACGCTCGCGATCTTCGGCGTGATCGTCTACGAGCTCCGGACCGTGCTCGACTTCGTCGGTGTCGAGCTGCCGATCATCCCGTACATGGGGGCCGTCTTCGTCCTCGCCGGGGCCTCCGTCTGGTACGTCACGCTGAAGGGCGGGTGGCGGACCGAGCCCGAGCCCGACGAACCGGCGTAGCGACGCCGGTCATTCCCGCCGACGCGCCCTCGCGCTCTTCTCTCCGACGCCGACCGCGTCGACGGAAGCAGTTATCACCGTCGACGCCCAATAATGCGTATGGAATCCAATACTGCCTCGAACGCCTCCGAGGCGCCCTCCTCCGGATCGTCCGGCACCGACCGGCCCGTTTCGCTCGCGGACGAGGACGCTCTTGACGCCTTCGTCGCCGACGCGGACGCCGCGCTCGTGGAGTTTTACACCGACGGCTGCGGCATCTGTGCCAGCATGGAGCCGGTGATCGGGAACGTGGCCCGCGGCGCCGAGGCCGACTTGGCGGTCGGCCTGGTGAATCCCCGCGACGACCCGCCGCTGGTCGAGCGGTTCGACGTGCGGAGCGTCCCGCTGTTCGTCCTCTTCGTCGACGGCGAGCCGGTCGCGCGGCGCGCCGACGGGTTCATTTCGGGCGACGACCTGACGGCGTGGGTCGACGAGCACGCGGCCTGACCGAGGCTGATGTGTCGGTCCGGACTCGTTCCGGGGGGCGCCGACGGACACCACCGAAGCCCCAGTCGCGAGCCGGGCGCACGCTCGTTGCGTTCCTCGCTCAGTCGCTCCACTCTGTCGCTGTGGTACGTACACCGCCTTTGCCCGCCTCACGACTGCCCCTTCGAGTGCCACCCCGTACCGCTCGGCCCCGCACCTCACACCTCCCCAGCCTCGGCGGACGCACCGGCGCGGGCGCCGCCGCGCCGGCCCGCCGCCTCCCTCGCGCGTGCTGGCTTCGCGGCCGCCGCTGACGGCCGCTCGCAGGTGCGAGCCACCGCACTTTCCGTACTCACTCGTCGTTTGACTCTCACCTATTTATAAACGATCGCGCTCGACGGAACCCTTTTGAGCCGGAGCGGCGTACTGTGCGCCAGTATGGGACTGGGCTCGGACATGTACCGACAGCAGATCCTCGACCACTACAAGAACCCGCGAAACTACGGGGAACTCGAGGATCCGGACTTCACGCACGTCGGCGAGAACCCCTCCTGTGGCGACACGATCCGGATGGACGTGGACCTCGACGACGAGGAGCAGACGATCGAGGCGGTGCGGTTCACGGGCGACGGGTGCGCCATCTCGATGGCCTCCGCGAGCATGCTCTCGGAGCGGCTCCACGGGATGAACGTCGACGAACTCGACGGGCTCGACACCGACGACGTCACCGAGATGCTCGGCGTCGACATCTCGCCGATGCGCGTGAAGTGCGCGGTGCTGGGGCGACAGGTCGCGCAGGACGGCGCGAAGATCCACCGCGGCGAGCTCGACCCCGACGACCGGACGGTCACCGAGGAGTGAGCCCGCGGGCCGACGGCGCCCGTCGGCTCCCGCCACGGCTCGTCCCGAGCCCACCGGACTTTTGCCCGCGAACCACGTTCGTCAGCCCATGAGCGACGACTTCGACAAGGAGGCGGAACGCGAGAAGCTCCGCGAGAAGTTCGCGGACGACGAGCAGAAGCGCGAGCACACCCAGCGGATGTCCGAGCTCCTCCTGAAGGGCGCGACGATGACGAACCGCCACTGCGAGGAGTGCGGCGACCCCATCTTCCGTCACGACGGTCGCGAGTTCTGTCCCACCTGCGGGAACGAGGCCGGCGGCGCGGCGGGGGCGAACGAGGCGACCGGGACCGCGGCGGAGCCGGACGCGGCGGGAGGCACCGAGGCGACGGGAGCCCCGCCGGACGTGGACGCCGGCGCGGCGGACGGCGTCGCCGAGAACGGCTCGGTGGGTGCCGACTCCGGTGTGACCGATTCCGCCACGACCGAGTCCGGTGCGACCGAGAGCGCGGGGCCGCGGCCCTCCCGCTCGGCCGCCGTGCAGTCACAGGGGTCGGCGCCGCCGCAGGAGTCAGCGCCGCCGCAGGGGTCAGCGCCGCCGCAGCAGTCCGACTCCCAGCGGCCCGAGCCGCGGCGGCCCGACTCCCGACCGCCCGAGTCCGGGCGACCCACCCCGCCTCAGTTGACGGACGACGCCGAGGGCGTCGGCACTGCCCGCGCGTCGCTGACCCGGACGCTGACGCGGTTCGCCCGCGCCGCCGAGGAGACGGACGACCCGCGGCGCGCCCGCGACCACCTCGAAGCGGCCCGCGAGGCGGCCGAGGCGCTGGCGGCGCTGGACTGACGCTACTTATAAACACGTCCCCGTGTCGCGGTCGCGTTAAGTTAGAGGATGAGGCGGACGAGTTCTGAGTGTCTATGGCAGAATTCGACCGCCTCAGCGAACGTATTGCGTGGATCGACTTGTCGTTTGTGGAGCGAGATCGAACGCCGCGATGGGCGATTGAAGTAGGGATCCGCTGTCACTTGGCTGGTATGTCACTACGTGAGGTAAGTAAACATCTTGAACTATTTGGGATCAAGCGGAGTCATGTCGCGATCCATAACTGGGTTCATAAAGCCGATCTACAGCCGATCTCGACCGTCTCAGAGGATCAACTCGCTGTTGACGAGAAGATGATCCGCCTCCACGGCCAGAAGTTCTGGCTGTACGGCGCGGTTGATCCACAGACGAACGAGATCCTCCACGTGAGTCTCTATCCGACCGCAAACAAACAGACCACGCGATGGTTTCTCACCGAGCTCCACCAGCGTTATCAGCTGAACAACGTGGAATTTCTCGTCGATGACGCAGACTATCTTGGACCAGTTCTCGCTGACGACGGCTATCGATTTCAAATCATTCGACATGGAAATCGGAATGCTATCGAACGTGTCTTTTGGGAAATAGAACGGCGAACATCATCGTTTGCGAATAGTTTCAGCAATGTCGCGCTAGAGACTGCTCAAAACTGGCTCGAAGCCTTCGCCGTCTACCACAATTCACGCCAAACTTAACGCGACCCGTGTCGCGGCCGCGGTCGAGGTCTCGGCTGTCGGTTAACAACCTGATCCCGGTAGATCGGCGGCGAGCCCCACCAGAGTCTCGGCCGACCGTTTATGAGTAATCGACTGCGGATCGCCGGCAATCACCGCCAAAGCCCCGCGACCGCGCCTCACGCCTCCCCAACCTCGCGGCTCCCTCCGCTTCGCTCCGGTCGCCGCGTCCCTCGCGCGTGCTGTCTCGCGGCCGCCGGTGGCGGCCGCTCGCAGGCACGCGCCACCGCAGTTTCGATTATCAAATAGCCTGCGCTACCGCCCGCTCTCGACGGCGACGCGCATGTCCGCCGCCAGCCGCTCGGCGCGGTCGGCGTCGGCGGACTCGGCGTAGATCCGGATCTTCGGCTCGGTGCCCGAGGGGCGGACCAGCACCCACGCGTCGCCGTAGTCGAGCCGATAGCCGTCCGTCGTGTTCGGCTCCGCGTCGGCGGTCTCGACGTAGGCGCGGGCGGCCGAGAGCATCTCGTCGCGCTCGTCGTCGTCCGCGTACTCGACGTTCTCCCGCACGAAGTGGTAGTCGGTGTACGGCGCGACGACCTCGCTGACGGGCGCGCCGTCCGCGGCCGCGAGCAGTTCGAGGAAGCGCGCGCCGATGTACGCCCCGTCTCGCGAGAGCCGGTACGGCGGGAAGAACAGCCCGCCGTTCCCCTCGCCCGCGATGGGGACGTTGACCCCCTCGTCGTGGAGGTCGCGCGTCCGGGTGATGATGTTCGTCGCGCCGATGGGTGTCAGTTCGAGGTCGGCGTCGTTGGCGGCGCAGACGTCGACGAGCCGCTGGGAGACGTTGACCGCGCTAACGACTGCGTCGCCCGGTTCGAGACAGGCGTCCGCCAGCGCCGCGAAGGAGGTGTCGCCGTCGACGAACCGCCCCCGCTCGTCGACGAAGACGGCACGGTCTGCGTCGCCGTCGTGCGCGATCCCCACGTCGGCGTCGGAGGTCGCGACCAGCCGCGAGAGGTCCGCGAGGTTCTCGGGGACCGGCTCGGAGTCGCGGCCGGGGAAGTGGCCGTCCGGCGTCGCGTTCACCGTCAACACCTCACAGCCGAGTTCGCGGTAGATCCGGGGGGACGCGACCGAGGCCGCGCCGTGACCGGGGTCGACCGCGACCGTGAGGTCGGCGTCCGCGACCGCCTCGCGGTCGACCGCAGCGGTCAGTTGGTCGGCGTAGTCGTCGACGGCGCCATCGATCGGCGTCGTCGCGCCGGCCGACCGCCAGTCGGCGTGGTCGTACTCGTCGTCGAGGACGCGCCGCTCGATGCGCTCTAACACGTCGACGGAGAGCTCGACGCCGTCGGCGCCCACCAGCTTGATGCCGTTGAACTCCGGCGGGTTGTGCGAGGCGGTGACGAGGACCGCGGGGACCCCGTCGGCCTCGCAGTAGTTCCCGACCGCGGGCGTGGGCACGACGCCGAGGCGGTCGACGTCGCAGCCGACCGCGGCGAGGCCGCTCGCGGCCGCGTTCGCGAACAGCTCGCCGGTGGTCCGCGTGTCGCGCGCGACGGCGACGCGGTCGGCGTCCCACACCGTTCCGGCCGCCTTCGCGATGTCGAGGACGAGCGCGGGCGTGAGGTACCGCAGCGCGACCCCGCGGATGCCACTCGATCCGAACAGCTCCATGCGGGGCCATCCGCCGGCCGAGGGGAAAGCGGTTCCGAACCGCTCGGCCGGTCGCGTGTCGCTCGACCGACATCCGCGGTCGTTCCCGCGACGACGCGTGCGGTTCATGCCGGTGGCGTTCGTTCGACCCATATGGACCACACGCGACGCGACGCGCTCGCCGGGAGCGCGCTCGCCCTGTCCGTCGCGACGGCGGGCTGTCTCGACTTCGCGGCGGGCGACGGACCGCAGGGCCCGGAGGGAACGCCGGCGACGCTGACCTGCGACGACGACGGGTTCGTCCGCCTCGGTCAGCCGTTCGAGGCGTCGGTCACCGAGACCCTCGTCGAGACGGACGAGACGACCGTTGAGCTCTCCACGGAGGGAGCGACCGAGACGTACGGCCAGTCGCTCCGGCTCGTCCTCCGGAACACCGGCGACGCTCCCGCCGCCACGCTCGGCGAATCCACCTACTCGCTCCAGCGCGAGACGGGGGAGGGGTGGCTCGACATCCGCGGCTCCACCTTGGGCGAGGCGGTCGAACTCCCCCGGACCGAGGCGTCGCTCGACACGAGTTCGGCGTACTCCTGGGACATCACGTTGACCGAGTCGGCGATCGCCGACGCGGTCGACGGCGTCGACTTGGAGGTCTGCCCGCCGCTGGGCGACGGCACCTACCGGTTCGTCTACTGGGGGCTCGTCGACGCGCCCCCGATCGGCGCGGAGTTCGAACTGGTGGGGTGAGGCCGGTTCGACGCGAGCCGCGGAGATCTCGGGCCACGGTGCGGCTCCCGGCTCAGAAGGGCTCCCAGTCCGACGGCTGGCCGACCCGGCCACGGACGCGGAACTCCCGCGCGTCGTCGTCGACGCGGGTCTCGACGACGACCTCGAACGGCTCGTGGAGGGTGTGAACGACCTGTTCGTCGTGGGCGGTCGAGCCGACGACCCCGACGAACGGCCACCCCTCGCCGGAGGTCTGCGAGGTCATTACCCGGGTGAACCGGTAGATACGCTCTGGCTCCCAGTACATCAACAGCTGGGACAGCGAGTAGACGCCGACTGCGCGGTCGCGGCCCACGGAGGACTCGACGATGTCGGTGAACTTGATCCCGATGTCGGTGAGGTTGCCGGCGCTGGCGACGTACTTCGTCGCCGGCGTGTCCTCGCGCTTGTCGCCCTGCTCGTGGGTGACGCAGTCGATGACGACCACGTCGTCGCCGTCCGCCCCCGTCAGCTCCTCGTAGTCCTCGCGGACCTTCTCCGCGGTCCGTCCCGTCGAGATCACGACCGGGCCCGTGGACCACCCTGCGAGCAGCCGGTTGAACAGGTCGTACTTCCCGCTCATCGGCGGACCGCTGATGAGGACGCTGTCGGCACCGCGGACAGCGTCGGGAAGCACAGTCATTTTGTGGACGTGAGAGTGTGTCGGGTAAAACCCTTCCGAGGGATCACTTTCGAAGCATGGAGGGGAGGTCGAGCGACGAGGGCGGGCCCTCCCGCGGCCCGTCGGTGAGTGTCAGTTCGCGTATCGCCCCGGGGAGCGCGGCCGGCACCGGAGACTCGCGCGGTGCGCCGGCGCCGTCGACGAGCGACGACCAGACAGCCTCGTCCTCCGGGTCGTCCCGCTCCGCCTTCGCCTCCAGCGCCTTCGTTCGCCCCTCGTCGTACGCCAGCTCGACGATGCTCCGGTCGTAGCCCCCCGAGAACGTCTCCAGCACGCGGTCGAGCTCCTCCGGGCGGGGGTTGTCGACGCCGGCCGCGACGCCCAGCGCGAAGGCGCGCTCGACCGCCTCCTCGCGGGAGAGGTCGTCCCACTCCGTGCCGAACGTGCGGTCGTACATCAGTGTGTCACCGTCGCCGCCGGGCCGACGCGGAGCCCGCCGTCGGTGAACTCCACGTCTTGGATGTCGGTGTCGACGTCCGTTCCCCGCATCTTCAGCACCTGGACCCCGCGGCGCATCCCCTCGTCTTCGAGGTAGTTGTGCATGAAGACGACGCCGTGCGCGAGGTAGTGCTCCTCGGAGTACGCGCTCGGGTCGGTCATCTCGGAGATCAGAAGCGTCGTCGCGTCCGTCCGCTTCAGCGAGGAGAGCAGCTGGATCATCGTGTCCTCGTCGTCGTCTAAGAGGAACCGCAGCAGCATCGTCGAGTCGAAGACGACGCGGTCGATGTCGCGGGAGTTGATGAACCCGGTGAGCCGGTTGGTGACCCCCGAGCGGTCGCGGCGGTCGCCGGGGAGCCCGAAGAAGCGCCGGCCGTCCGACGAGAAGGAGTCGAGGAAGGTGACGCGGTCGGAGTCGAGCGCGCGGTCGAACCCGAAGTCGTAGCCGCTCATGTCCTCGCGGATCCCGTCCTTCGTCTCGTGCATGCTGATGTAGAGGACGTCCTCGCCGTTCCGAGCGCCTTGGGCCGCGAACTGTGAGCAAAACGTCGTTTTCCCGCTCCCGGGCGGGCCGCTGACAACGTAGAGGCGGTCCTCGGGGAACCCGCCGTTGACGAGGTCGTCGAACCCCGGGACGCCGCTTGAGACGCGCATACGTAGGGACCCGTTGGACGGCTGATAAGCGTTGGCACCCGGTTCTCACCCGTGAGAACCGATCGCCGGCGGACGCCGACGGGGTCGCCGACGCGGTCGCCCGGCGCTCGCTCCGCCCTTTCGGCTACGCTTCCGCGGCCTCGACGTCGTCAAGGTCGCCTGCGATGGCCTCGTCGACGTCCGGCGAGACCCACACGACAAACCGGTCGTCCGACTTGACGATACCGCGGACGCCCTCGTCCTCGACGGTAGTGCTCTGATCGACGTCCTCGGGCGAGACGTCGCGAACCTGGAACACCTCATCGACCATCCAGCCGACCGTGCCGCCCTCGTCGATCTCGTCGTCGTCGAAGACGACGATCCGCTCTCGCGGACCGGCCTCGTCGATGTCGAACAGCGTCTTCGGGTCGACGATCGTCGTCGTCCGGCCGCGGAGGTCCATGACGCCCTCGACGTGGTCCGGCGAGTTGGGGATCCGCGTGAGCTCGCCGGCGTCGACGATCTCGTCGATGACGCCGATGTCCAGACAGTACGTCCCGTCGCCCAGGCCGAACTCCAGCACCTTGGTCGGTTCGGCGTCCGCCTCTGTGGCTGCCATGCCCGTACCTGCGGTGAACCGACAAATAACCGTGTTCCCTGAATTATCAGGGGTGATTACTGGGTCCGTGGATTTATGCTGATTCTGGGCGCGCTGTGGAGTATGAGCAGGACGACGGATCGGCGCGGCGGTCGGGACGGGTCGCCGCGGGTGGTGGTCGTTGACGATTCTCCGTTCATGCGGGGATTGATAAGCGACCTCTTGAGCGACGCCGGGGTCGCGGTCGTCGGCGAGGCGGGGGACGGAGAGGAGGCGCTCTCGGTGGTGGCCGAGACGCGCCCCGACGTCGTGACGATGGACGTCGAGATGCCCGGAATGGGCGGGCTCGAAGCCGTCGAGCGCCTGATGGAGGAGACGCCGACGCCGGTGTTGATGCTGTCCGCGCACACGGACGAGGGGGCAGAAGTCACCTTCGAGGCGCTCGACCGGGGCGCGGTCGACTTCTTCGCGAAGCCGGGCGGCGAGGTGTCCACCGGCGTCTCGCGGGAGTCGGACCGGCTCGTCGAGGCGGTGCGCTCGGTTGCGGACGCCGACCTCGACGCCGCGACCCGCGAGCGTGACGATCCAAGCGCCGCGGCGTCGCGCTCGCCGGGCGCCGCGTCGGAGGCGGACGCCGCGGACGTCGACGGCCCGCTGACGGTCGTGATCGCGGCCTCGACCGGCGGCCCGAACGCGGTCGAGCGCGTGCTGTCGGCGCTGCCGATGGCGGACTGCCGCGTGGTGATCGTCCAGCACATGCCCGAGGCGTTCACCTCGCGGTTCGCGAACCGGCTCGACGAGGCCTCAGCGTACGACGTGCGGGAGGCGAGCGACGGCGCCCGGATCGGCGCCGGCGAGGCGCTCGTCGCCCGCGGCGGAAGCCACACACGCATCGACAGCTACCGGTCGGGGCGGCTCCGGGTGAAGCTCGACGAAGACGACGACTCCCACACTGTCACCCCCGCGGCGGACGTGACGATGCGCTCCGCGGCCGAGGTGATCGACGACCCGCTCGTCGGCGTCGTGCTGACCGGCATGGGCTCGGACGCGGCCGAGGGGATCCGCGCGATGGCCGACGCCGGGGCGTACACGCTAGCGCAGAGCGAGGACACCTGCGTCATCTACGGCATGCCGAAGCGCGCCGTCGAGACGGGCGGCGTCGACGCGGTGTGCGACCTCGACGACGTCGCCGGCGCGATAGTGGGGGGTGAGGCCTGATGGACTCCCACCGCGCGGCGTTCGTCGCCGAGGCCGAAGACGGGATCACCGACCTCAACAACGCCCTGCTCGCGCTCGAAGCGGACCCCGAGGACGCCGAGGCGATGGACGACGTGTTCCGCGTCGCTCACACCCTGAAGGGCAACGCCGCGGCGATGGGGTACGAGGGCGTCTCCGACTTCGGGCACGCCCTCGAAGACCTGCTCGACGCGGTCCGACAGGGCGAGCGCGAGGTGACGCCCGAGCTGATGGATCTCCTCTTCGAGGGGGTCGACACCGTCGAGGCGATGGTCGACGAGATCGCCGACACCGGCGAGGTGTCGACGGACCCCTCCGACCTCGAATCGCGCCTGCGCGAGATGGAGGAGCACGGCACCGTCGGCGGGAGCGACGCCGGCGGAGACGGCGATTCGGCCGGCGGCGCCGGCGATGCCGCGGCCGACGAAGGCGACGCCGGCGGTGACGATGATGGCGGAACCGAAGCCGACGCGGACGGGGAGGCCCCCGACATCTCGGTGCCGGAGCCGCCGGCGGCCGCGGACGACCTCCCGGACCCGGTCGCGTACGCGGACGTGACGATCGGCGAGGCCCAGATGCCGGGCGTCGACGCGGCGCTCGTCCTCCAAGCCCTCGACGAGCAGTTCGACGGGCACGCCACCGACCC
This sequence comes from Halorubrum sp. C191, assembly GCF_002727095.1. Lineage (NCBI taxonomy): Archaea > Methanobacteriati > Methanobacteriota > Halobacteria > Halobacteriales > Haloferacaceae > Halorubrum > Halorubrum sp. C191. The sequence goes on from NZ_NHNZ01000230.1 coordinate 12,526, forward strand.
CGCGCCCGAGGCGCTGGAGGACGGCGAGTACGACGAGGGGTTCGACGCCTTCGTCGGCGGCGCCGACCCCGAGGTCGTCGCCGAGGGGCTCCGGGCGCTCACGCAGGTCGAGGCGGTGACGGCGGCCGCAGTCGGCGGCGGCGACGCCGCCGAGGTCCAATCGAGCGACCCGGACGCCGAATCGGCGGCCCCCGAGCAGTCCGCCGCCGAGTCGGGCGACGCCGGGCCCGAACCCGCCGACCCCGGCGACGCTGACTCGGGCGAGATCGACGCCGAAGGCGCGGCGGAGCCGGCCGCGGCCGACGCGGACGACGAGCCCGACCAGTCCGACGACGACGGCGAAGCCGAGCCGTCCGCTGACGACTCCAGTTCGCCGTCGGACGACTCCGGGTCCGCCGGCGGGACCGACTCCAAGTCCGGCGACGAGATCAAGTCGATCCGCGTCGATGTCGATCAGGTCGACGAGCTGTACGGGCTCGTCGAGCAGCTGGTGACGAGCCGGATCAAGCTCCGCCGCGAGATCGAGGGGACGGACGCGGAGTCAGACGCCTTAGACGAGCTCGACAAGCTCGCCTCCAGCCTCCAAGACACGGCGATGGACATGCGGCTCATCCCGTTCTCGCAGGTGTCCGACTCGTTCCCGCGGCTCGTCCGCGACATCTCGCGGGACCTCGACAAGCGGATCGACTTCGAGATCGAGGGCGACGATGTCGAGCTGGACCGCACGATCCTCACGGAGATGCGCGACCCGCTCGTCCACGTCCTGCGGAACGCGGTCGACCACGGGATCGAGTCGCCCGAGGAGCGCGAAGCGGCCGGGAAGGACCCGACCGGCCACGTGTCGCTCACGGCGGAGCGCGAGCGCGACCACGTGATCATCGAGGTGTCGGACGACGGCGGCGGGCTTGACCCCGACCAGCTCCGCGAGAAGGCGGTCGACGAGGACGTCAAGAGCCGCGAGGCGGTCGAGGCGATGGAGGACGACGAGGTGTACGACCTCGTCTTCCACCCCGGCTTCTCGACCGCGGAGGAGGTCACCGACGTCTCCGGCCGCGGGGTCGGGATGGACGTGGTCCGGACGACCGCGCGCGACCTCGACGGCTCCGTCTCGATCGAGAGCGAGCCCGGCGAGGGGAGCACGGTCCGGTTCCGGCTCCCGGTCACCGTCGCCATCGTGAAGGTGATGTTCGTCGACGTGGGCGGCACGGAGTACGGCATCCCGATCAAGTCGATCGCGGAGGTCGCCCGCGCCGACGACGTCGAGGAGGTCCACGGCGACGAGGTCGTCAGACACGAGGACGACCTCTACCCTGTCGTCCGGCTGAACGAACGTCTCGGCGAGATCGATCCGACCGCGGCGGAACGGCCGACCGAGACGCCAGCCGCCGACGGCGGCGTCGCGGCCGACGAGCCGGGAGACGACGGGTTCGTCCCGGCCGACCCCGCGGCGCCCGACGGGTCCGGCGAGGGCCCGAGCGACGACGGCATGCTCGTCCGGATCCGCGAGGAGACGCGCAAGGTCGCGCTCCACTGCGACGCGGTGCTAGACCAGGAGGAAGTGGTCGTCAAACCCCTCGACGGCCCGCTCTCGGGGACGCCGGGCCTCAGCGGCACGGCCGTCCTCGGGGACGGGGACGTCGTGGCCGTCCTCGACGTGGTGAGCCTATGAGCGGGTCGGCGGACGACGGCGAGACGGCGTTCGAAGGCGTCCTCCGGCAGATCGACGACACGGTGCCGTTCGAGCCGGGGTACTACAACGAGTCGTACCTCGACCGCCGGATCACGGCGCGGATGCGGCGGCGCGACACGGAGTCGCACGCCGAGTACGAGCGGATCCTCCGCGAGGACGCCGACGAGCGGCAGGCGCTGATGGACGCGCTCACGATCAACGTGACGGAGTTCTTCCGAAACCCGGAGATGTGGGACGTGCTCCGGGACGTGCTCCGCGAGCGGACCGCAGACCAGCGGCGCGTCCGCGTCTGGTCCGCGCCCTCGGCGGACGGCCGGGAGCCGTACTCCGTCGCGATGCTGGCCCGGGACGACCCGGAGATAGACGAGTCGCGGATCGAGGTGCTCGGCTCCGACATCAGCGAGGAAGCCCTCGAAAACGCCCGCGAGGGCGTCTACCACACGACGCGCACAACGGACATCGCCGAGGAGCTGGAGCCGCTCTCCGACCCCGACAAGTACGTCGAGCGCGACGAGGACACGTTTCAGGTGCGCCCGGCGGTCAAGCGCCTCGTCGACTTCGAGACGCACGACCTGATCCGCGACGGCGCCCGCGACCCGTTCGACGTGGTGCTGTGCCGGAACCTGCTGATCTACATCGACGTGGACCACAAGGCCGCCCTGTTCGACACGCTGGAGGCGTCGCTGGCGGACGACGGCGTCTTAGTGTTGGGGATGACGGAGAGCGTCCCCCCGGACCGCACCGACCGCTACGAACCGATCGACAAGCGACGACGGGTGTTCGGGAGGCGCTGATGTCGCTGTACCAGCACGTCCGGGACGGGAACGCGGAGCGCCTCCGGGACGCGCTCGGCAGCGACAGCGCGGCCGTCAGGCGGCGGGCGGCGGAGTTCCTCGGCGAAGTCGGCGAGGAGAGCGATCAGGCGACGGTCGACGGGCTGCTCCGCGCGGCGACGACGGACGACGACCCAGAGGTCCGCGGGTCGGCGGTCGACGCGCTCGACGCGATCGGCGAGGAAGCGCTCCAACAGCTCCTTGAGGAGCTCACGGGCGGCGGCGGCGACGCCGAGGCCGAGTGGGTCACCGCGCGGAAGTTCGCCCGCGCGCTGAAGGCTGACCGCCCGGAGCTCCGGATGGCGGCAGCGAACGCGCTCGGGCGGCTCGACGACGCGAGCGGGGTCCAGCCGCTCGTCGGCGCGCTCGACGACGAGGACGCCCGCGTCCGGCTCCGCGCGGCGCAGGCCTGCGGGACCTTCGCGGACGCCCGAGCGGTCCCCGGCCTCCGCGAGCGGCTGGACGACGACGACCCGCGCGTGCGCCGCGCCGCGGCCAACGCGCTGGGGACGATCGGCACCGACGAGGCGCTGTCGCCGCTGTTGGACCTGCTCGACGACGGCGACGAGTCGATCCGCCGGATCGCGGCCGGGGCCCTCGGGAAGGCGAGCACGCCCGAACCGGTCGAGCCGCTCGCGCGGGCGCTCGGCGACGAGAGCGCGGTCGTGCGCAACGCGGCGGTGTACTCGGTGATCGAGCTGCTCTCGAACGTGCCCACCCAACAGAGCCACGCGGTCCGCGACCAGGTGGTCTCGGAGCTGAAGGCGGCCGACGACGCGACCGTCGTCGAGCCGCTCGTCGAGATCCTCACCGACGGCCAGCAGAGCCGCCAGCGGCGGAACGCGGCGTGGATCCTCGGCCGGGTGGCGGACCCGGACGCGTCGACGGCGGTGGAGGCGCTCGCCGACGCGCTCGCGGACGACGACCCGCAGACCGCGCAGTTCGCGGCCACGAGCCTCAAGAGCCTCGGCGGGCCGGTCGTCGAGGACCGTCTGCTCGACAAGCTGAGCCCCGAACACCCGGAGGACGCCCGCGCGAAGGCGGTGTTCGTCCTCGGACAGATCGGCGGACAGGAGACGCTCAACCGCTTGGAAGAGTACGCGGACGACGACAGTCAGGCCGTCAGGAAGCGCGTGTTCTCGGCCGTCTCGAAGCTCCGCGCGGGGGGTCCGTAAATGGCGCAGGACCAGGGCGAGTACAAGATCACCGACACGCAGGCGAAGTTCGCGGTCGCGGTCCGCGAGGGGCGGAAGGTGAGCGACGTCTCGTGGACGCCCGGGCGCGTCCTGCTCTCGAACCGGCGGCTAATCCTGGCCGGCAACGACGGGAAGCGGACGATTCCGCTGTCGAAGCTGGAGCGGCTCGGCGGCCGCCACGACGCGAACCAGTCCGTCGCGCGCGTCTCCAACTACGTGAGCTTCGACTTAGGCGATCAGGTCATGCTCGTCGCCGCCTCCGACCACGAGTCGTTCGAGCGCGACGTCTACCGCGCCCTGCTCGACCAGAAGACCGTGATGGCGAAACACCCCGCGATCGAGGGGGGCGTCGTCCAGGACACCGAGTGGGAGCAGGCCCGCGTGAAGATCGACGAGAACGGGCTCAACGCCGCCTTGGAGCGCGGCGCGTTCGTGAAGTTCGACCTCGACGACATCAGCGGGCTCGACGCCGCGAAGCGCACGGTGAACGGCGAGAAAAAGCCCGTCATCGAGGTGTCGCACACGGACGACGAGGGGACGAGCATCGAGACGCACGTCGCTGGCGACCCGAGCCGGATGCGGTTCGTCGAGTCGTGGCTCCGGAAGGGCGAGGAGCGGTCGTCGACGAACGTCGACCTCTCTAGCCGCGACCGCGAGGTGCTGATGGCGCTGTACTCCGGCGTCTCGCCGTTCGAGATCCCCTCGTTCCTCGGGATGGACGTCGACGACGTCGAGGAGACGTTTGAGCGGCTGGTCGAGCTCGAAGTGGTCGAGGAGGTCCGGATCCGCCGCGAGGTGGCGCTCAACTCCCGCGGCCGCAACATCGCCAGCGAGGCGATGAACGAGCAGTGAGGCGCGGTCTCCCCTTCTCGACCGCGCGGTGTCGCCGCGTCGAATCACAGTTAAGTCGGTGCCGCGTCGAGTCCGCCCATGAGCTACGAGGCGGTCCTCTTCGACCTCGACAACACGCTGTACCCGTACGCCCCCTGTAACGAGGCGGGCAAGCGGGCCGCGCTCGACGCCCTCCGCGAGCGCGGGTACGAGCTCGACCGCGCGGCGTTTGACGACCTCTACGCGACCGGTCGACGGGAGGCGAAACGCGAGACGCGAACCACCGCCGCCTGCCACGACCGGCACGTCTACTTCAAGCGCGGGCTGTACCGTCGCTCCGGCGAGCCGGACGTCGCGGCCGCGCTGGCGGCCGGCGACGCCTACTGGGACGGATTCCTCGCGGAGATGTCGCCCTGCGACGGCGTCGAACCGGCCTTCGACGCGCTCGACGCGGCCGGGATCGACGTCGCGGTCGTGACCAACCTCACGACGCGGATCCAGCTGCGCAAGCTCACGGCGCTCGGGGTCGACGACCGGATCGACTTGCTCGTCACCTCCGAGGAGGTCGGCCGCGAGAAGCCGAGCGCGCTCCCGTTCACGACCGCGCTCGCCGAGCTAGACCGCCGGCCGAGCGAGGCGCTGGCGGTCGGCGACAACCCCGAGACGGACGTCGCCGGCGCGAACGCGGTCGGTCTCGACACCGCCCTCTTCGTCGCCGACGGCGACGCGCCCGCCGAGGCGGACCTCTCGGCGCGGCAGCGCCCCGACCGTCGGCTCGACGCGCTCACCGACTTGACGGAGGTGGCGGCGTGACCCGCGATGACGCCGGGGGAGACCCCGAGCCGGGAGCGAACCCCGACCTCCTGCGCGAGGCGCGTGACGCGGTCGTCGAGTACGCGCCGGTGCTCGCCGATCTGACGCCCGGCCGGACCGGGAACCTGAGCGTCCGCGACGGCGACGCGGTGGCGGTCACGCCCACCGGCGTCCCCTACGACTCCTTCGACGCGGGGGACGTGCCCGTGGTGTCGCTGGACGGTGAGCGGCTCGCCGGGCGCATGGCGCCGTCGAGCGAAGTGCCGATGCACACGGGCATCTACGGGCACGACCGGCCGGGCGCGATCGTCCACACCCACTCGCCGTGGGCGACGACGATGGCGACGCTCGGCCGGAAGCTCCCGCCGGTCCACTACATGATCGCCGCGGTCGGCCGTGAGGTGCCGCTGGCCGACTACGCGCCGTACGGGACCGAGGAGCTGGCCGCGAACGTCGTCGCCGCGATGGCCGAGGCGGACTCCGACGCCGCAATCTTAGCGAACCACGGGCTCGTCGTCACCGGCCCGGACGTGGAGACGGCGGTCGAGAACACCCGCCACGTCGAGGACATCTGCCGGCTCTACCTGCGCGCGTCCGCGGTCGGCGAGCCGCACGTCCTCACCGACGAGCAGATGGCGACCGTCGAGGAGCGGTTCGAGAGCTACGGCCAGCAGCCGGACGCGGAGTAGGGGCGGCGGCGCCGGCAGTCGGCCGGTTTTATAAATACACGGGCGGCTACCGGATCGGTATGACAGACACGGAGCCGGCGCCGGCGGTCCGTGAGACCGCCGAGTCGATCGCGACGATGGAGATCCGCGGCGCGGCGACCATCGCCTCCGCGGCCGCCGAGGCCCTCGCCGAGCAGGCGGAGGCGGCGGCCGCGGCGGACGCGACCGCGAGCGACCCCGCGGCGTTCCGCGCGTCGATGCGCGCCGCGGCCCGCACGCTCCGCGAGACGCGCCCGACCGCGGTGTCGCTGCCCAACGCGCTCCGATACGTCCTCCAGCGGATGGAGGGCGACTCGGTCGACCGACTCCGCCTGAGCGTCGCCGACGCGAGCGAGGCGTTCGTCCGCCAGCTCGACCGCGCGCAGGAGGACCTCGGGCGGGTCGGCGCGAACCGCCTCGCCGACGGCGACACGGTGATGACCCACTGCCACTCCACCGACGCGCTCGCGTGCATCGAGGCGGCCGTCGAGCAGGGGAAGTCGATCTCGGCGGTCGTCAAGGAGACGCGCCCGCGCCAGCAGGGCCACATCACCGCCGAACAGCTCCGCGACGCGGGCGTCCCCGTCACGCTCATCGTCGACTCCGCGGCGCGGCGGTACCTCGACGAGGTCGACCACGTCGTCGTCGGCGCGGACTCGATCGCCGCCGACGGCGGCGTCATCAACAAGATCGGCACCTCGGGGCTCGCGGTCAACGCCCGCGAGCGCGGCGTCCCGATCATGACCGCGGCACAGACGATCAAGCTCCACCCGGAGACGCTGACGGGCCACACCGTCGAGATCGAGATGCGGGACGAGAGCGAGGTCATCGACGCCGAGACCCGCGGGGAGATCGGTGAGATCGCGGTCGAGAACCCAGCGTTCGACGTGACGCCGCCGCGGTACATGGACGCGATCGTCACCGAGCAGGGGCAGTTCCCGCCCGAGAGCATCGTGACGCTGATGCGGGAGCTGTTCGGCGAGGGCGCAGCCGAGCCGTGGGCGGAACCATGAGCGGACGCGACGGCGCGGGCGACGACGACATCGTGTCCGAACCTGGCGACGGCGAGGGCGTCGACGACTGGGACGAGACGGTCGCGGCGTGGGGCCGCGAGGTCGACGAGTGGGAGGGCGAAGGTTCCGAGGATCGAGGGGACGGCGACGGCGGCACCGCGACCGACGGGGCAGCTGACGACGGCGCGGGGAACGACGCCGCGGGGAACGAGGCTGCCGACGGCGGTGCGCCCCCCGCCGGCGACGGGGTCGACCCGTCGGTCGACCGCGACCCCGACCTGAACCCCGACGACGCCGACCGCGTCCCGAAGGTCGTCTCGGCGGGCCACATCAACTGGGACGTGACGATCCACGTCGACCGCCTCCCCGAGCCCGACGGCGAGACGCGGATCGACCGGCTCGAACAGTCCGGCGGCGGTAGCGCCGCGAACGTCGCGGTTGGGCTCGTCGACCTCGGCGGCCAGTCGGTCGTCTACGGCAGCGTCGGCGGTGACGAGTCGGGCGCGCTGGCGCTGCGCGAGCTCGCCAGCGCCGGCGTCGATCCCGGTCAGGTACTCGTCGACGCCGCCGAGCCGACCTCGGTGAAGTACGTCATCGTCGACGGCGGTGGCGAGCTGCTCATGCTCGCGAACGACGGCGCGAACGAGTCGTTCTCCGCGGCCGGGCTCGACCGCGACACGCTCGCAGCCGCCGACCACCTCCACCTCACCGGCCAGCAGCCCGAGACCGCCGCGGCGCTCGCGACCGCGGCCGCCGAGGCGGGTGCGACCCGGAGCTTCGACCCCGGGCGCCGCGTCGCGGACCGGGAGTTCGACGCCGCGCTCCACGCGAGCGACGTGCTCTTCGTGAACGACCGGGAGGCCGACGCGCTCGCGGCGGCCACGGACGTCGATCCGTGGGAGCCGGAGGACCGCGTCGTCGCGATCAAGCTCGGCGACGAAGGCGCGACGGTGCGGACGCCGCACGGCAGCGTCTCGCACCCCGGGTTCGACGTCGACCCGGTCGACACGACCGGCGCCGGCGACGCCTTCGCGGCCGGGTTCCTCGCGGCCGCGCTGCGCGAGCCGGAGATCACCGGCGACGGGTTCTCGCACGACCCGCGCGACTACCAGGTCCCGATCCTGGTCGGCAACGCCTGCGGCGCGGTCGCCACCGAGTCGGTGACCGCGCGCACGGACCTCTCGTGGGACCGCGTGCGGGACCGGATGGGCGAGTCGCCCGAGACTGACCTCCTCATCGAGGTCCGCGGCTGAGACGCCGCGGTTTGACGCCGGGCCGCCGCGTCAGTCCTCGTAGTCGAACGCGACGGCGAGGTCGTCGGCGCCGAAGAAGACGAACCGATAGCGGCCGGGAACGAGGTCCGGACAGACCCGGAACGCGTCCGCCTGCGGCCCGTCCCCGACGAGCCCGGACTCGCTCATCTCGAACTCCCACGTCAGCGTCCCCCCGGGCGGGACGCCGATCGCCACGTCGTCGTAGCCGACGGCGGGGTCGCCCTCCGTCGCGCGGAGCTCGGTCCAGCCCGCCTCGGTCAGGATCTCCAGGTTGTACTGCCCGCGACTACCGACGTACGCCGTGCGACCGGAGACGTTCGTCAGTTCGATCCGGAACGCAGTCCCGCGGCCGATCGCGAGCGGATCGGACCCGGGGGCGTCGTCGCCGGGGATCACAACGCGGAGCGCGAGCGGGCCGTCGCCGCCGGCGCCGGTGCCGACCCCGCCCGCGCCGCCCCAGTTGACGCCGCCCTCGTAGAGCTGTGGGTGACGCTCGGCCCCCTCGGCGTCGCAGTCGAACAAGGCGGGGACGTTCGACGGCCCGTGGTCGGGTCGGATCTCCCCGGCGAGCCCCTCCGGGTCGCGGATTCCGTCGGCGTCGCGCACCGTCCCGGTCTCGCCCCAGCCGTCGGTGACCGAGAGCCGCGCCGCCCGGGGGAGGGGATCGCTCGTGACCCGGAGCAGCGCGGCCGAGTAGGTGATCGCCTCGCCGCAGGTGACATCGTCGCCCCCCGGCCCCTGAACCGTCGCGTTCGCGACGAGGGTCCCGTCCTCGACCGCGACCCCGCCGAACGCGATCTCGTCGTGACAGGTGTCCGGCCCGACGGACTCGACGTAGCAGAGCCTCGACGCCGCGAAGTCGGTCTCCTCGACGAACGCGCGGACCCGTTCGGGCGCGTCGTCGAACAGCCCCGCGCCCTCGCCGTGCTCCTCGGTGATCAGCGCGCAGAACCCGCGTCGCTCGTTCCGGTTCCACGCCGGCCCGGAGAGGGCCGCGCCGACCTGCTGAACCGCCGTCGTCACCCCGTCGCCGCCGCCCCCGCCGTCGCTCGCGTTACCGTCGCCGTCGCGTCCGTCGCCGCCGTCCGTTCCGTTTCCGCCCGGGATCGGGTCGCCCGCCTCGGTACACCCCGCGAGCGCGGCGGCGCCTCCGACGGCGACGCCGTGGAGGGCCGCTCGCCGCGTGAGACCAGTCATACCTCGCGGTACGCTGTCGATACGTAAGTCCCTCCTGTAGACGCAAACGCGCGTCTAACCAACCGGTCCGCGGCCGGTCCGGGAGCGCGGGACGCGTTCCGGCCGGCCTACGCCGGCGGTGCGAACAGCGCCTCGACCCCCTCGGCGTCGAGGTCGGCGGCGAGGCCGAGCGCGAGCGCGACGCGCGCCTTCGGGGCCGGGAGGTCGCCGGCGAACGTGACGCCGTGGTCGGCGAGCGTGACGGCGCCGCCGGCGGTCCCGTACACCGGCTCCGTCGGCCCGGCGGGCGGGCGCCCGGCCACGACGACCGGCACGGACTCGACCGCTTCGCCGATCGCCTCTCCGAGCGCCCCGGTGACGTTCCCGAGACCGGTCCCCTCGACGACGATCCCGCCGACCCCCGCGTCGAGCGCGTGTTCGAGCGCGCCCGCACCGACGCCGGTGCCCGAGTGGATCACCGGGACCTCAGGCACGCCCTCAGCACCCTCGACGGCGTCTGCGAGGGGATCGACCGAGACGCCGCGCTCGGGGGTGCGGACGACGCGCGAGGCGGCGCGGGTGAACGTCGCGACCGGACCCGCGCCCGGCGAAGTCATCGTCGACAGCGCGTTGCTGTGGCCCTTCACGACGTCGCGGGCGGCGTGGAGCTCGTCGTCGAACGCGACGTGGACGCCGCGCGAGAACCGGCTGTCCGCGGCCGCCCGAACCGCGAGCGCGAGGTTCGCCGGTACGTCGCTGGAGGGCTCGTCGAGCCGCCGCTGCGCGCCGGTGACGACGACCGGCGCGTCGAGGTCCGTGAGGAGGTCCAGCGCGAACGCGGTGTCCGCCAGGGTGTCCGTCCCGTGGGTGACGACGACGCCGTCGGCAGCCTCGTCCGCGCTCACGCCCGTCCGGTCCGGGCCTTCGCCCACCGCCTCGCGCGCCGCCGCCGCGGTCGCGAGCACGTCGCGCCACCGGACGTCGAACCCCGGCCGCGAGCAGACCTCTCTGGCCGTCACCCGCGCGTGGTCGCTCACGGCCGGCACCGCCGCCACGAGGTCGTCGCCGGTCTTCTCCGGCGCCGCACCGTCCTCGCCCGGTTCCGAGGCGATAGTGCCGCCGCAGGCCACCACCGCCACGCCCGGGCGACCGCCGTCGGTTCGCGCCGCGGGTCGCTCTCGGTCGCTTCCGGTGCCGCCGCGCCGGCCGTTCGAGTCGCCGCGCCGGTCGCGGTGATCGGTCTCGGTCATACCGGTCCTCGCTCCCCGACGGACAAAGCGATTGGTACCGCGGCAGGCGCTCGGCTCGGCGCGCGCCGGACCGCGACCGGGGTCGACTACCGGCGGCTCGCGGCGGTCGGACTGCTCCGCGGGCCCAGACGCTCCGAAACCCTCGGTTCGGCACAGATCTCGAAACAAAGGATTAGCGGAGCCGATAAACAGTTAAAATATCTCTGAGCGGGTTTTAAAACGTCCAAACCGACCGAGAAACGTGGTGAAATTCGTCGAACCCTCGTCGGGCTATATGTGGTCCCCCTTCCTACGGAGAGGTGTCCATGTCAACCCCCGCTCCCACGCAGATCGCCTCCGGCGAACGGCTCGCCGGGCTGATGACCGGCACCGTGAAAGCCGCCGCCTTCTGGGCGGCCATCGCCATCCCGGCCGCGTACCCCGCCCTCCTGTACGCGGGCCTCGACGGCGGCACCGGGCAGCTGTTCGTCGCCCTGCTGTTCGCGAACGCCCTCGCGCTCGCGCTCGGTCACGACCACAAGCGCTGAGACCGCCGCCGCCGACTCGACCGCTCGCCGACCGCCGAGGCGTCGCGTGGACACCGACGCTGCGCCCTCCCGCCCTCCTCCGGGCCGTTCTCATATCTCCGGGCCCTCCTCCCGGCCGCCCCCGCGCGCTTTCAGGCCGCGCCGTTCCGCTCTCGAAGCGCTTACCCCCGTCCCGGGCCGACTGCGGGTATGAGCGACGAGACCCGCGTCGAGTGGCGCGACTGGGGCCCCGAGGCGTTCGCCGAGGCCGACGAGCGCGACCGCCCGGTGCTGCTCTCGCTGTCGGCCACCTGGTGCGAGGGCTGTCACGAGATGGACGCGATCACCTACGCGGAGCCGCGGATCGCTGCCAACGTCAACGAGGGGTTCGTCCCCCTCCGCGTCGACGTCGACCGCCACCCGCGGGTGCGCGAGCGCTACAACATGGGCGGGTTCCCGACGACCGCCTTCCTCACGCCCGAGGGGAGACTGCTGACCGGCGCGGGCTACCTCGACGTCGACGGGATGCGGCAGGTCCTCGAATCGGTCCGACAGATGTGGACCGACAAGGGCCGCGACGCGGGGCGCGTCCCCCGGGCGCTCGACGCCGACCTGCCGCCCCGCGGCGACGTGACCGACGGGATAGAGAGCCACCTCGCCGGGCAGCTAGAGGCGAAGTACGACGCCGAGAACGCCGGCTGGGGGACAGACGCGAAGTTCCCGCTCCCGCGGACCGTCGAGTTCGCGCTGAAGCGGGACCGGAACCGCGCGCTCCGGACGCTCGACGCGGTCCGCGACCACCTCACCGACGACGTCGACGGCGGATTCTTCCGCTACGCGGGGACGTCCGACTGGGGGGACGTCGCCTACGAGAAGCCGCTCGACACAAACGCCGCCGTGACCCGCGCGTTCGCGAACGCCTTCCTCTACACCGGCGACGAGGCGTACCTCGACCCAGCGCTCGACGCCGTGGACTTCCTCACCGACGACCTCTGGACCGGCTACGGCGTCGGCGGCAGCCTCGGTCCCGGGCTCGGCCGCGCCTACTACGCCGCCCCCGCCGAGGACCGCGCGGACCTCGACGACCCCCGCCGCGACCTGACCGTGTTCGCCGGCGGCAACGCGCTCGCCGCGGACGCGCTGTTCGCGGTGGCCGCCTACACCGACGACGAGGGGGCCCGCGAGTACGCTGACCGGATCCTCGACGGCCTCGAACGCGACCTGATCGACGCCGACAGCGGCGCGGTCACCCACTACCGCGGCAGCGACGAGGCCGGCGAGTCCGACCTGTTGGAGGACGCCGCCCGCGTGGTCGGGGCGTACGTCCGCGCTGCCGGCGTCCGCGGCGAGGGGGCCGACGTGGCCTGCGCGGTCGCGGACCGAGCGATCGACCGGCTCCACGTCGAGGGGTCGTTCGTCGACGGGCCGCGCTCGGGGGCGGGACTGCTCGACCGGTCGTTCCGCCCGCTCGACGCCAACGTCGAGATGGCGACGGCGCTCCTCGACCTCGCGGCGCTCACCGGCGAGGACCGCTACCGCGAGGTCGCCCGCGAGACGGCCGAGGCGTTCGCCGGCGCGACCGAGCGCCTGAGCGTTCAGGTCGCCGCGTACGGGAGCCTCGCCGCCCGGCTCCGGCGCGGCACGACCGTCATCGCGGTCGGGACCGAACCCGGGAGCGACCTCCACCGCGCCGCGTGGCGGGTCGCCGACCACGAGAAGGTGATCGCACCGAACGCACACGAGGCCGACGCGCCCGCGCCGCGGACGGTGCCAGAAGGGACCGCGGTCGTCCTCGCGGGCGACGAGACCTCCGAGCCGGCGGAAACGCCCGACGAGTTGATGCGTCGCGTCGGCGACGCCCTAGCGTAAGCCGCGCCGATACGCCGGGCAAAAATCGCCGCGTCGCGCCGGTGGCGGCGAGGACGCCCGATCGGTCGGTCCGGATCGTAAACGGGCGACGCGTTTATACGGGTGCCGCGGCATCCCCGGGTATGGCATCTCTCCGCGACCTGGGGCTCTCAGAGTACGAGGCCCGGGCGTACCGCGCGCTCCTCCGGACCGGTCCGACGACGGCGAAGGACCTCTCTCGGGCCAGCGAGGTCCCGATGGGGCGGATATACGACGTGCTCAACAGCTTAGAGCAGCACAGCCTCGTCCGCAGTCAGGCCGCCAGCCGACCGAAGAAGTACGTCGCGGTCGAGCCCGACGCCGCGCTGGACCGCCTGCTCGACGAGAAGAAACAGGAGCTGCGGACGCAGGCCGAGCAGTACGAGTCGGTGGTCGACGACCTCTCCGCCGAGCTCGACGCCGGCGAGCCGGTCGACGGCCAGTTCTGGACCGCGGCGGTCGGCGCCGAGGAGGCGACGGACCTCCTCTTGGAGCGGATCGCCGCCGCGGAGCGCAGGGTGGTCGTGGTCGCGGGCGCGCCGGCGACTGGCTTCGACCTCGGCACGATCGGTGAGCGCGTCACCGCCGAGCTGGAGTCCGCGCTCGAACGCGGTGTGGAGATCCGGGTGCTGCTGTCGCCGGCGACGGTCGACGAGCTCCCGCGGAGCGTTGGCAGCCGGTACACCTCCGAACTCGCCGACATGGACGGGTTCGAGGTCCGGACGTCGCCGAACGTGGACGGGACGTTCAACGTGTTCGACGAGATCGAGGTGTGCATCGAGGTGCCACACCCCCTGTCGGCGGACGAGCCGTTCGCGATGATCGACGTCAAGGACATCGACTTCGCGACGAGCGTGAAAGAGCAGTTCGAGCCGCGGTGGGCGGAGGCGGAGCCGCTGACGTTCGGGTGAGCTGACACCGAGACGGGACGCGGCGCGCGGTGCGAGACGCTTACCGGCCGAGTTCGCCGCGCAGGTCGCCTAGTCTGACCTCGCGTTCGGCGTGGGCGTTGTGCTGGTGGATCGACTCGTCGTTCGACTGTTTCATGCGGATCACGGCGTCGTCCGAGAGGTGCGGGAACTCCTCGACGGTGCCCTCGGCGAGCGCGCGGACGCAGTCCTCGACGAACTTCGCGTCGGCGTGGGCCTCGTAGGTCATGTGGTCCTCGTCGGGCCGCTTCGCCATGTTGTAGATGCGCGCGCTCATCGAGTCCCGGGCGACGTCGATCACGTCGCGGAGGTCGACGTCGGGGTGGCCGTCGGTCGTGATCGTCAGGGTCGCGTGGCCGCGCTGGGAGTGGCCCGGTTGCGGGACGGCGTCCAAGAACTCCTCGGTCGTCTCCTCGTCGATGCCGAGTTCGGCGAGCTTGTCGCGGGCCCGCGACTCGCTCATCCCCTGCGAGCAGGGGCAGACGGTCATCCCCGTCACTTCGGCGCCGATCTCCTCGCGCGTGCCGTCCTCGGTCGCCTCGGCGCTGGCGACGATCGTCGCCGTACTCTGCGTCTCGATGTCGGAGGCGGGCGTGTTCTCGCGGGTGACGAGCTCCGCCGTCATCGACACCTCGGCGGTGGTGGTGTAGTCGTGTTTCTCGAGGAGTCGCTCGGCGGCGTCGCCGCAGACGTCCTCGACGCGGTACGCCTCCTCGCGGGTGATGTCTTCGAGGATCTCGTCGACCGTCGCGAGGTTCCGCGACATGTCGATCCCCTTGCGACCGCTCGGGAGGTCGACGAACACCTCGAACTCCGCCATGAGGACGATGGGCCGTTTGTCGCCGCGCGCCAGCTTCACGAGCTTCTCCACGCCGGTGACCCCGACCTGCGACAGCCCGACGGTGACGTCGGGGGCCGAGGCCTGTACGTCCGGCAGCTGATGACTCATTACGAACATGATAGTGACTCTCGGGATTAGCCCTTTCGGAAGGGGGAGGTACGTCGGGTAGTCGCGCGCGTGCGTCCCGGCCGCGCACGACGCGAAACGTGAGGGGCACCGCCGATCCGCGCGTGTGAGACCTCCACGCCCCGCGGGCCGTAACGCACGATTTATAACGGCGGCAGCGGAAGGTGTTCCAAGACCATGCCGAGTTCCAATGGGCCGCAGAAGGCGACTCGCGACAAGCTCTCGAACAAGCCCCGCAACCGCGGCACCTCCCCGCCGCAGCGAGCGATCCAGGAGTTCGAGGAGGGGTCGCAGGTCCACCTCAAGATCGACCCGAGCGTCCCCAAGGGGCGCTTCCACCCGCGCTTCGACGGCCGGACGGGCACCGTCATCGGCAAGCAGGGGTCGGCGTTCAAAGTCGAGATTCCGGACGGCGGCAAGACGAAGACGCTCATCGTCACCGCCGCTCACATGCGGGCGCAGCAGAACTGAGATGACGATCTTCAAAGAGAAGCTCGACGAGGAGTACGTCACCACCTCCGAGGCGAAGGAGATCCTCGTGGAGATCGAAGACGAGCGCGCGGCCGACGAGGACCGCGATCTCCGCTACGAGCTTGCCCGCGCGATCGAACACGTCAACCGCTTCGCGGACCTCGACGCCGACGAGTCCCGCGAGCTCGTCGAGGAGCTGACCGACCTCGACCAGGTCGACGTGCCGACCGCCGTGAAAATCACCGACCTACTCCCGGAGGACCGCACGGAGCTCCGCTCGGTGTTCGCCCAAGAGCGCTACTCGCTCGACGGCGAGGAGCTCGACGAGATCCTCGACGTCGTCGCGAAGTACGCCTGACCGCGAGATTCTTCCGGCCCGGTGGGGGTCCGTCGCCACGTTTTTTCAGATTTCCGCCCGTATGTCGGGCCGCATGTACCAGACCACCCTCGTTCCGACCGGCGAGGGCGTCGCCGCCCTCGACGCGGTCGACGACGCGATCGACGTCACGGCGGCCGACGGGACGGTACACGTCCTCGGCGTCGTCGAGGAGATCCCGATGTACGACCGGTCCGGCAAGCCGGAGAAGTTCGACGACGACGACCCCGAGCGCCGCGACGAGCTGGAAGCGGCGGTCGACCGGGTCGCGACGGCCGTCGCGGACGCCGGCATCGACAGCGAGACCGCGGTCGAGTCCGGCGTCCCGGCCCACGAGATCGCGGCGTACGCCGACGCCGTCGACGCGGACGCCGTCGTGATGGGCAAACGCGGCCTCGACGCGGCGGCCGGCGACCTGCTCGGGAGCACGACCGAGCGCGTCATCCGGAACGCCGACGCGACGGTCGTCTCCGTCCCGGTCTCCGAGTGAGCACGCGCGGCCGCCCCCGCCCCGCGTCGTCGGCCCCCGTGCGTCACCGGTTCCGGCCGGTCTCAACGGCGATCGTCCCGAAGAGCCGCTGATCGCGCTCCCGGACCGCGGCGCCGTCGTCGAGCGCGCGACGCGCGGCGGCGGTGCGCTCCGCGAGCCTGCCGAGCGGGTCGTCGCCCCGCGCGTCGAAGAGGCGACCGTTCACCGCCACGAACGCCCGGAGCGCGGCGTTCGCCGCTCCGTTCCCCTCCGGGACAAACGCCGCGACGACGACGGCGTCCGCGAGGTCGCACCAGCGGCTCACGACCCGGTACGGGTCGGCGAACAGCGACGTGACGAACGTCGCGAGGACGCCGTCGGCGGCCGCGACGGGCGGGCGCTCGGCGTCGCCCTCGACGAGCGAGACGTTCCCCCAGTCGTGCCGCTCGACGAGCCCGGCCGCGCGGTCGAGCATCCGCGGCGAGACGTCGACGCCGACGACGCGCCCGCTCGGCCCCACCGCGTCGCGGAGCGCGGGGAGGTTCACTCCCGGCCCGCAGCCGAACTCGACGACCGTGTCGCCGGGGGCGAGGTCGAGCGCGCGGACGCAGGCGGCCCGGACGCCGCCGACGGACGCCGTAGCTCGCGCGAACCAGTCGTAGACCCGCGCCCACGCGTCGTAGCCGCGGCGGATCCGACGCAGTCGACGCGGATCCGTTTCCGGATCGCCGGCCACCACGGAGTCGCCGTCACGGTCCCGGGTCACGAGTCGACGCCGACGGCCGCCGGCGGGGTCTTCGGCCACCACCGCGCCGGCCCGTCGCGCGCGACCGTCGAGCGACACCGCTCCGAGTCCGTACAGCCCCGCGGCCGCTGGTAGGCGATCCCCCGCTCGGCCAGGTACGACACGTACCCGTCGTCGACGCGGTCCAGCTTCTCGTGACAGACCCACCGGTCGCCGCACGTCCCGGCGGCGACGCTCCGGTACGGGCAGGTGAACGTCGTCTCCTCGATGCCCGCCTCGGACGCGGTCTCGTCGACCCGCACGCCGACGGAGCGGTACGCCAGCCGGAGTCGCCGGACGACCGCGCTCGGCGACGACGCGCCGAGGAACAGGACGTGCGCGAGCGCGTATCCGAAGTCGTGGAGCAGCCGCTCGCCGCGCGTCAGCGACGCTCGGTCCCCTTCCAGCCGCGTCCGGAGCGTGCCGTACCACTCCGCTATCTCGCGGACCTCGTCGCGCAGCGCCGCCGCCTCCGCGAGCGCCTCTCGCCGCTCCGTCAGGGGCGTCGGCCCGTCGGAGAGACGGAACGACGGCACCGCCTCGACGTGTTCGAGCACGCGCTCGCGGAGGCAGTCGCCGTCCGCGTGCGCCGCGGCTCGGCGGCGGAGCTCGGGGTACCAGTCCCGCGTCAGCGCGCCGTACGCGCCGTCGAGGAGCTCGTCGACCCGTGCCGCGTCCTCCGCTCCGCTCGCTCCGCCGCGATCCGTTCCGCCCGCCCCGGCGGTCGCCCCCGGGAACGCCTCGACGAGTCGCATCACCGCCGCCGGCTCCGGTTCTGCCATGGTATCACGTGTCACTCGACGCTATTGAATCCGCCCGGCGGCGGCCGCCGTCGCCGCGGCCCCGGCAGCGGTTTTTTCACCGCTCGGAGCGTTAAACGATACATGGACAACGCCGACGGCGACGGGACGCCGGAGGACGACCGAACGGGCGGCGACGCCGCCGCGGACGCCGGGGAGACGCCGGACGAAGACGCCGCCGGCGACGGCGGGGACGGACCGACCGCCGTCCTCCTCGACGTGCTGCCGAACGGGCGTCCCGACGACGACCGCCCGCAGTCCCGCAAGTCGCCGGTGGCGTACGGGCTCGGCGACGACTCGTTCGCGCTGTACGAGCTGATGCTCGCCGCCGACGCGGACGTCTCCGTCGGCGACCGGCTCGGGCTGGACGGGCCCAACGTCGGCCGCTACCGAGAGGTCTCCTTCGACGGCCTCACCCGGAACGCGGCCGCGGAGATCGAGTACGCGGCCGAGGCGATCGTCGAGGCCGACGAGGAGCGGTTCGTCGACTTCTACAACGAGGCGGGCCCGATCACCCTCCGGCTCCACCAGCTGAATCTGCTGCCGGGGATCGGCAAGAAGCTGCGGAACGACCTGCTCGACGAGCGGAAGCGCGGGCCGTTCGAGAGCTTCGCCGACGTCGAGGAGCGCATCTCCGGGCTCCACCGTCCCCGAGAGGTGATCCTCGAACGGATCGTCGAGGAGATCCGCGAGGACGACCTGAAGTACCGGACGTTCGTCGGCCGCGAGGAGTGAGCGACGGGCGGCCCGTGCCCCCCGCGACCGTGGGCACGACCGGGAGTCGCCGCGATCCGCCGCCGCGACGCCCCCGGAACGAGACTTTTACCCGAACACCGCGTGTATCCCGGCCATGACCGACTCACCGACGGGTGAAGCCGCCGGCTACGGGAGCCGCGATCCCGACGCGCTCGCGCGGCGGGCCGGCGCGCGGGCGGACCCCGACCGCGACCAGCACTTCCTCGTCGACGACCGGGTCCTCGACCGGATCCCCGGCTACCTCCCGGCCGACGCCGACGGGAGTCACCTCCTCGAGATCGGCGGCGGCGCGGGCGCGCTCACGGACCGCCTGCTGGCGGCGGCGACGGCCGACGGGACCGCGGACTCCGGCCGCGTCACCGTGATCGAGCGCGACGGGGCGTTCGCCGACTTCCTCCGCGAGGAGTTCGCCGCCGCCGTCGCCGACGGCCTCCTCGACGTGGTCGAGGGCGACGCGCTCGACGTCGACCTCCCGCCGTTCTCGGCCTGCGTCGCCAACCTCCCGTACGGCGTCTCCTCGGAGATCGCCTTCCGCCTGCTCCCCGAGAAGAAGCCGCTCGTGTTGATGTTCCAGGCGGAGTTCGCCGACCGGATGGTGGCGTCGGCGGGCGAGTCCGAGTACGGCCGCCTCTCGGTGTCGGCGCAGCACTACGCCGACGTAGAGATCGTCGAGCGCGTCCCGAAGGAGGCGTTCGACCCGCAGCCGGCCGTCGAGAGCGCCGTCGTGCGCTGTGCGCCGCGGGACCCCGACTACGTCGTCGGCGACGAGGCGTTCTTCCTCCGGTTCGTGAAGGCGCTGTTCACCCAGCGGCGCAAGACGGTGCGGAACGCGGTGCGGAACACGGCGCACATCTCCGGGCTCGACGAGCCGGAGGCCGTCGTCGACGCGGCCGACGAGGAGCTGTTGCGCAGTCGCCCGGGGAAGCTGGACCCGGCGGCGTTCGCCGCGCTGGCGGAGCTGGCCCGCGAGCGCGGCTCGCCCACGGGGGCGTGACATGACCGGGTGGATCGGCCTCGTGGCGGCGGTTCAGCGCGCGCTCACGGGCAACGCGGAGCGGTTCGCCGCCTCCGCGGGTATCGTCGCCGCCGTGCTGATCGTCCGGTACCTCACGCGACGGCTGCGCCACGGCGACCGAGACCTCTCCTCCACCCAGCGGCTCCTGCTGTCGGCGGGGGTCGGCGTCGCCACCGCCGCGGGGGCGATCACGCTGATCGCGGTGTGGGACCGGAGCGGCGCGCTCTTCGAGACGGCGCAGTCGGCGCTCAGCGCCGATCAGGTGTCGAACGTCGTCCTCAGCGTGATCCTCTTGGCTATCGCGTACGCGCTCACCGACTTCCTCGGGGGCGTCATCCGCGAGATCGGTGCGGAGAGCGCGTCGATCTCGCAACACCAGCAGGAGGTGATCCTGCGAATCACGCAGCTGACCGTCTACACGTCGGCGGTCCTCGCGGTGGTGGGGCTGTTCACCGACAACGTCGGCAGCCTCCTCGTCGGCGCGGGGTTCCTCGGCATCGTGGTCGGCATGGCGGCCCGCCAGACGCTCGGGGCGATACTGGCCGGGTTCGTGCTGATGTTCTCCCGGCCGTTCGAGGTCGGCGACTGGGTCGAGATCGGCGACCACGAGGGGACCGTCACCGAGATATCGATCATGAGCACACGGCTCCGGTCGTTCGACGGCGAGGTGATCACGATGCCGAACGACGAGGTCCGGTCGGGGTCGATCGTCGACCGATCGCGGCGGAACCGGCTCCGGGTGGAGGTCGAGGTCGGCGTCGACTACGACACCGACGTCGAGCGCGCGGTCGCGGTCGTCGAGGAGGCGGTCGCGGGCGTCGAGGACGTCGCCGAGATGCCCGAGCCGAACGCCGTGACGAAGCGCTTCGACGACTCCGCGGTCGTCCTCGGCCTGCGCTACTGGATCCGCAACCCGAGCATGCGGAAGCGCTGGCGGACCCGGACCGCCGCGATGAACGCGATGAAGGGCGCGCTCGAGGACGAGGGGATCGTCATCCCGTTCCCGCAGCAGACGCTCTCCGCTCGCGCCGAGGGCGCCTCCGGGCCGCAGTTGGACGCGGCGGTCGAGGGCCGGGCGGCGACGCGGCCCGGCTCCGCCGACCCGAACGGCGCCGATGTCGACGCCGACGACGCCGGCGAAGCGACCGACGGCGACGCCGGGGAGGCCGACCGATGACCGACGACGCGAGCGAGGGCGACCTCGCGGCGCGCCGGGGTCTCGACGACGCCGTCGTCTACCAGCCGGCCGAGGACTCCGGCCTGCTCGCGGAGGCGGCGGTCGCGGAGGCGCGCGGCCGCGTGCTGGAGGTCGGAACGGGGTCGGGCTGGGTCGCCGCGCGGGTGGCGAGCGAGCGCGACCTCGACGTGGTCGGCAGCGACCTCAATCCGCACGCCGCGCGACAGGCGCGCGACCGCGGCGTCGGGGCCGTCGTCGCCGACCTGCTCTCGCCGTTCCGCGCGGACGCGTTCGACACGGTGTGTTTCAACCCGCCGTACCTCCCGACCGACCCCGAAAACGAGTGGAGCGACTGGATGGAACACGCGCTCTCGGGTGGCGAGTCCGGCCGGGAACTCATCGAACCGTTCCTCGCCGACGTGGGGCGCGTCCTCGCGCCGGGCGGGGTCGTCCTCCTGCTCGTCTCCTCGCTCACCGGGTACGAGGAGGTGCTCGCACTCATCGAGGAGGCCGGGTTCGACCACGAGGTCGTCGTCGAGGAGTCGTTCCCCTTCGAGACGCTCACGGTACTGGCGTTGCGTCGGGCGTAGCGGGGTCGCTCGGCAACTGATTACTACAAAACATAACGCGCATTAGCAAATATTATACGACGGTATATCCAACGATCGGTGATGACCGAACGTGTCGCGGCGACGCCGGGGCTGTATCCGCTCCCGGACCGGGCGAAAGAGACGCTCTCGGACCTGAAGGGCCACCAGAAGGGGGACCTCCTGAGCGGCGACGAGAGCGAGGCGATCGTGGCGGCGTACGACGAGGTGCGCGCCGAGTACGTCGACGACCAGCTGGACGCCGGCCTCGACCTGATCTCCGAGGGGCAGGGCCGCTGGGACGACATGATCGCGCACCCGCTGACCGTCAGCGACGCCGTCGAGACCGGCGGCATCGTCCGGTACTACGACAACAACAACTTCTACCGGGACCCGCGGGTCGTCGACGACCTCGACTTCTCGGGCGACGTGGCGGGCGAACTGGAGAAGGCGACCGACCTGCTCGCCGACGCCGACGGGGTCGACGACGCGTCGCTCGCGGCGACGCTTCCCGGGCCGTACTCGCTCGCCGACCTCGCGACCGACGAACACCGCGGCGACGAGGCCGATTTCCAGGCCGCCATCGCCGAGTTCCTCGCGGGCGAGGTCGAGGCGTTCCCCGACCACGAGACGCTGTTCCTCCTCGAACCGTCGCTCGTCACGAACCCGCCCGCCGAGGGCGAGGAGGCGGGCGCGACGGACGCCATCTCGACGGTCGCCGACGCGACCGACGCCGACGTGGTCGTCCAGACGTTCTACGGCGCGCTCGGCGAGAAGCTGTACGCGCACCTCGTCGACGAGGCGGGCGCGGACGCGCTCGGGCTTGACCTCGTCGCCGGCGACCGGGACGACACCGTCTACAACGTCCAGGAGTTCGGCTCGACCGACTCGCTGTCGCTCGGGCTCGTCGACGGGCAGAACACGCTGGTCGAGGAGCCGGAGACGATCGCGGAGCGCGTCGAGTGGTTCGAGTCGCAGATCCCGCTGGAGGGGTTCGACCGGACGTACCTCACGCCGAACACCGAGCTGTTCTACCTGCCGACGAACAAGTACCGCGCGAAGCTGAACGCCCTCGCCGACGCCGCGGAGGTGCTCGATTAATGGTCCGAAACCCGTCCGCCAACCGCGACCAGTTCCGTCCGGACGACCACCCGAACGACGCGTTCCTGCTCACGACCGTCGTCGGCTCGTACCCGAAGCCGAAGTGGCTCAACCGCGCCGACGAGCTCGTCGACGACCCCGACTCGAAGTTCGACGAGTCCGACCTCGAGGAGGCGCACGACGACGCCTGTCGGCTCATCACGCACGAACACGAGCGCGCCGGGCTCGACACGGTCGTCGACGGCGAGATGCGCCGCAACGAGATGGTGGAGTTCTTCGCCGACCGCATCGACGGCTACGAGTTCAACGGGCCGGTGAAGGTGTGGGGCCACAACTACTTCGACAAGCCGAGCGTGGTCGAGGAGGTCGCGTACGACGAGCCGTGGCTCGTCGACGAGTTCGAGTTCACCTCGAACGTCGCAGAGCGCCCGGTGAAGGTCCCGATCACGGGGCCGTACACGCTCGGCTTCTGGGCGTTCAACGAGGCGTACCCCTCCACCGAGGAACTCGTGTACGACCTCGCGGACCTCGTCAACGAGGAGGTCGAGAAGCTGGTCGAGGCGGGCGCGCGCTACATCCAGATCGACGAGCCCGCGCTGGCGACGACGCCGGAGGACCACGCCATCGTCGGCGAGGCGCTCGAACGCATCGTCTCGGGCATCGACGAGGACGTCCGGATCGGCCTCCACGTCTGCTACGGCGACTACTCGCGGATCTACCCCGAGATCAACGACTACCCGATCGACGAGTTCGACGTGGAGCTGTGTAACGGCGACTTCGAGCAGATCCCGACGTTCACCGACCCCGAGTTCGAGCCCGACCTCGCGCTCGGCGTCGTCGACGCCCACACCGCCGAGGTCGAGCCGGTCGAGGAGATCAAAGCGAACATCCGGCAGGGCCTCCGCGTCGTCCCGCCGGAGAAGCTCACGATCTCGCCCGACTGCGGGCTGAAGCTCCTCCCGCGCGACATCGCGTACGGCAAGACGGAGAACATGGTGACCGCGGTCCGCGAGGTCGAAGCGGAGATCGACGCCGGCGACATCGACCTCGACAACCCGCTCGCGGACGACTGATCCGCCGACGCTATTTATAAGAAGTCGCCGCACCCACCGTCCGGCATGGACATCGGGGTGACGGTCGGCGACGACCTCGACCGCCTCGCGGCGTCGCCGGCGCGGTTCGACTTCTGCGAACTCGGCGTCGGCGAGCCGACGCTCGTGCCGGACGAGGTCGACCCCGGCCGCCTGACGGACGCGCTCGGCGGCCGCGACCTGCTCGTCCACCTGCCGTACAGCCAGCGACTGGCCAGCTACGTCCCCGAGGTGAACGACGCCATCGTCGACTACCAGCGCCGGCTCCTGACCGCGGCCGGCGACCTCGGCGCGGAGAAGGCGGTCCTCCACGCCACCTCCGCCGACCGCGACGACGTGGCGTTCCGCGAGACCGCGGCCGACCAGCTCCGGCGCGTCGCCGACGTCGGCCGCGAGGCGGGCGTCGAGGTCGTCGTCGAGAACGTCGGCCACCAGCACGCGGGGCTCCAGCTCTCGGTCCTCGGCGACCTCGCCCGCGAGACCGACACGCCGATCTGCTTCGACGTGGGCCACGCGTACATGGAGGGCGGCAACAAGGCGATCAGGCGGTTCCTCCGCAGCCACGGCGACCGGATCTCGCACCTCCACTGTCACGACGTGCGCCGCCGCGGCGACACCCACCTCCCGGTCGGGGCCGGCGAGGTCGACTACGACCTCGTCGCGTCCGAGCTCGACGACTTCGGCGGGACGGTCGCGCTGGAGGTGTTCACCGACGATGCGGCGCTGCTCCTCGACTCGGCCGAGCGCGTCGCCGACCGCCTCGGCGCGTCCTTTTGACTCCGCGGCTCAGTTCGCTCCGCCGGCCGCGTCCTCGTCGTCCGCTCCGGGCGCGTCGTCGCTCGCGTCGGCCGCATCGCCGCTCGTCTCGGCCGCGTCGCCGTCGACCTGCTGTTTGATCGACTCCAGCTCGGACTCCACGTCGACCTCCGGCGGCTCGTCGGCGGCGTCACCGCTCGCATCGCCCTCACCGGGCGCCTCGTCGCCCGCGTCGTCGCTCTCGCCGGGTTCGGTCACGTCGATCCGGACGGGGTTCGCGCCGTCGCCTCGGTCGGACCGCTCCTCGGCGTCCCCTCGGCTCCGCGCGTTGCGGTCGCCGTCGGGGTCGCCGCCCAGCCGCCGGTCGCGCGCCGCGTCCGCCTCGCGGCGCCCCTCGTCGATGCGGGACTCGATCTCCGCGGTGAGGTCGCGCGCGTCGGCGATGATCGAGCGCGAGGCGGCGTCCTCGGGGAGGTCGGCCTCCGAGAGCGCGGTCCGGAGCTCCGAGAGGGAGCGCGAGAGCCCGGCAGTCGCGCCGTCGCGCACGTCCGCGAGGCGGTCGCCCGCCCCCTCTGCGCCCTCGGCGACGCTCCGCCCCGGGTCCGCGAGCCGGAGCGTCCCCCGGAGCAGTTCGAGCGACTTGATCGTCGTCTCCAGCAGCGCGATGACCGTCGGGATGGTGTACTGCTCGGTGAACCGCACTAGCTCCGAGAGCCGCGGCGGCCGCGGGGGACCCCGGCGGTCGCGCTCGCTCTCCCGGAGGTCGGCCCGGAGCTCGCCCAGCACGTCCTCGAGCTCGTCGAGCCGCTCCTCGAGGTCGTCGTCGCGTCGGTCGCGGGAACTCATGCCACCTGCTACGGCGCGCGCGGATAAAAAGCCCGGCAGCGGTCGCGCCCGGCCCAGACCGGCCGCACCGCCGCCGGTCAGAAGGCCTCGCGCAGGAACGTCGGCCGCGGCGGGAAGAGTGCGCCGAGGTCGGCGGCGAGCCCCTCGCCGAAAGCGCCGTCGCCGACGTCCAGCGCGCCGTGCGCCCGGAGGTCGTCGACGCCGCGGTACCCGGCGTACAGCTGCGAGAGCGGGCCGATTCCCGCCGCTACGTCGGCGTCGTCCGGGCTTCCGGGGTCTCCGCCGGCGTCGACCCGCTCGGCGTCGACCTCGCCGCCGGCGACTGTCACCCGGATCGGTCGGTCGTGCCAGCCGACGAGCGGGTCGTCGACCGCGAGCGTGAACTCGGCGTCGAGATCCGGGTCGGGGGCCAGCTCTCGCAGCGCCGCAGGGACATCGACGAGCCGGAACATCGGTCCGGCGCGAACCTCCTCGGTCACCGCCCGCGGGTCGTCGACGCGGTCGAGGAGGCTCACGTCCGCGGGGAGGCGGAGCCGGACGCGCTCGACCTGCGAGTCGTGGTCCCGACAGAAGCGGAACACCTCGTCCCACGCGAACGGGTCGGCGACGGCGGCGTCGGAGACGACCATCGCCTTCCCGTCGCCGTCGTCGCGCTCGGTGAACGTGTACGACAGCAGCGCGCGGAGGTCGTCGTCCCGTCCGAGGCCGTAGACGAAGGGATCGGTCTGCCACCCGCGGAGGGTGTTCTCGCGCCACCACGCCGCCGTCCGCGCCATCGTGAAGTCGTACCGGTCCGCGGTCGCGGCGAGGAGGTCTGCCGCCGCCTCGTAGTCGCCCTCGTCGAGCCGCCGGAATTTCCCCGTTTCGTCACCTCTGTCAGTCGCGTCGGCCGCGAACGCCAACTGTTCCGGCGGCGTCTTCACCCACCGATATCGACTCACCGTCCCCCACCCGTACCGGCGGTAGAAGGGGTGTTCGAACGGCCACAGCACGGAGTACCGAATCTCGTCTTCCCGGTACTCCGTCAGCGACTCGCGGAGGAGCCGCTCGATGTGGCCCTGGCGCCGGTGTTCCGGCGGGGAGGCGACCGCGGAGAGGCCGGCGGCGTCGCGGTCGCGCCCGCGGATCCGGAGCGTGAAGTCGTGGTGGCCGCACACCGCGACCGCCTCCTCGCCGTCGAACAGCCCCCGGTACTCGGCGAGGTGCTCGCGGTCGTCGTCGTCGGCCTCGGGGTCGTACGGCCCCTGCTCGGGAGAGAAGGCGTACCGCATGAACGCGCTGAACTCGTCGTCGCGCTTCTCCGGGAAGGGCCGGTAGTCGAGGTCGCCCATACGCCGTCGGCACCCGGGAGCCTGATAAGTGTTCCCGGCGCCTGCGTGTGGTTCTCACGCCACCGCCGCCCGCGGCCGGTCGCGCGGCCGGCTTAGTCGAACCGGCCGCGGCGGTACTGGACCGGCCACTCGACGTCCGCGCCGAGTTCGTGGGCGGCCTCTAGCGGCCAGTGCGGATGGCGGAGCAGCTCGCGGCCCAACGCCACGAGGTCGGCCCGCTCGTTCCGCACGAGGGCGTCGGCGTGGGTCGGCTCCGTGATCCCGCCGACCGCGGCGACGGGCACGTCGGTCCCCTCGCGGATCGCCTCGGCGTACGGCACCTGGTATCCCGGCCCCGCGCTCGGGAGCTCCTGGTCCGGGTGGATGCCGCCGCCGGAGACGTCTATCAGGTCGGCGCCGGCGTCGGCGAGGAGGGGGGCCAGCCGCACCGAGTCGTCCACGTCCCACGACTCGCGGTCGGGGAGCCAGTCGGTCGCGGAGATGCGGACGAAGACGGTTTCCCGTCCGGCCAGACGTCGCGGACGGCCGCGACGACCTCGCGCAGGAGTCGCGTGCGGTCCTCGAAGCTTCCACCGTACTCGTCGTCGCGGTCGTTGGTGACGGGCGAGAGGAACTGGTGGAGGAGGTAGCCGTGGGCCGCGTGGACCTCCGCGACCTCGAACCCGGCGTCGCGCGAGCGTTCCGCGGCGGCCGCGAACGCGTCGATCACCTCGTCGATCCCCGCCTCGTCCAGCCGGCGGGTGTCGGCGAGTCCGTCCTCGCCGACCTCCGCGTGGGGGTAGGGCTCGCCGGTCGCGGAGACGGTCTCCCACCCGTCCGCCTCGTCCCCCGGAATAGGGTCGCCCCCCTCGGCCGGCGGCCGGTGTGAGGCCTTCCGACCGGCGTGTGCCAGTTGGATCCCCGGCGCCGCACCCTGCGACCGGACGAACTCGACGATCGGTTCGATCGCCTCGGCGTGCTCGTCGGACCAGATCCCGAGGCAGTCCGGCGTGATCCGTCCGCGGGCCTCGACCGCGGTCGCCTCCGTCATCACGACCCCGGCGCCCCCGGCGGCGCGGGCGCCGAGGTGGACCCGGTGCCAGTCGGTGGCCAGGCCGTCGTCGGCGGAGTACTGACACATCGGCGACAGCATGATGCGGTTCCGGAACTCGGTGTCGCGAAGCGAAAGCGGCGTGAACAGCGTGTCGGTCACGGATCGGCGCACGACCGCCGCGACGTAAGGCCCTCCGATCCCCCGCCCGGATCGCCGCCGCTGGTTTAGGCCGACCGAAATATATATGCCCGCCGCTCCCTGAGCGGGGTGTAATGACAACGGGAGACCGGATCGAGCCGGACGCCGAGCCGGCGACCGAGGAGCGACCGACGGTCGCCGCGACCCGCTGCTCGGAGGAGCGGACCGTCTTCGCCGAACAGGGCAACACCGACGCGTGGATCGCGACCGACCTCACCGTCGATCTCGAACGGTAACGCGTCCTCAACGGCGCTCGACCGGCGCGGCGTCTCCTCCCGCCCAGCCCGTCGTGTTCACTCTTCCGAGCGGAGCGTCTCTCCGGTCGAACCGGCGGTCCGCGGCGTCGCAGCCGTTCCCGTGCCCCCTTCTTCCCTGCGCTGCGCGTCGGCGAGCGCGCGGATCCGGTCGAGGATCGCGTCGTATCGCCCGCGGTCGGATCCCTTCTCGAAGTAGGCGTCCGCGCCGGCGCCGAACGCCGCCGCCTCGCACTCCTCGCTCGGACACGTGCTGTGGAACACGACCGGGAGCGCCGGGTCGACCTCGCGCAACCGTTCGGTGAGGTCGACGCCGTGCCCGTCCGGGAGCCGCTGTTCGGTCACGACGCAGTCGACCGCGACCCGCTCGCCGCCGACCTCGATGCCGGTCTCGACGGCGTCGACCCCGTCGGCGAGGCGCTTCACGGACCGGACGTGGACGCGGTCCGTGATCCGCTCGGCGAACGTCTCGAAGAGCTCCGCGGAGCGGGCGTCGGGCTCGATCTGGAGGACGGCGATCGGCGCTTCGCGGTTCTCCTCGCTGACGGTCGTTTCGACTCGGTCGGTGGCTGCGGTCGTGTCCGCGTGTGTTTCGGACGGCGGTGTCTGGTCGGTCATGGGTTGTGGCGCTGGCGACGACTCGTCGAAGAATAACTTACTACGACAGTTGTAATCCTTCTACCAACAGTAGCCGCGGGAACGGTATAATAATTCCGCGATCACCGTTGTCACGCCCCTCAAACGCGATTATCCGGTAGTATTAGGTGAAAATTCCCGGACGTACGGAGGATTTCTCTCTCTGGGCCGCACGCGGCGCGACGCCGTGGGCGCGCGGCTCACACCGGAGTACCCGCTGACGGGATCGAGCGTCGCCGAAGGACCCGTTACGGCGTCGAACGCCGCCGGCCGAGAGGCCTCAGGCGAACAGGTCGCGCGCCTCCCGGACCGCGTCGACCAGGGCGTCGACCTCCTCGACGGTGTTGTAGAAGTAGAAGGAGGCGCGCGCGGAGGCGGCGACGCCCATCTCGTCGTGGAGCGGCTGCGTACAGTGGTCCCCGGCTCGGATCGCGACGCCGTAGTCGTTGAGGATGCTGGAGAGGTCGTGGGCGTGGACGCCGTCGACGTTGAACGCGACGAGGCCGCCGCGGTCGTCCCCGGGCGGGCCGTATATCTCGACGCCGCCGAGTTCGTCGAGTTCGTCGTACGCGTACTCGGCCAGCAGGTCCTCGTGGGCCTCGATCCGGTCCATACCGATCGCTTCGACGTACTCGATCGCGGCCGCGAGGCCGATCCCCTGAGCGATGGATGGGGTTCCGGCCTCGAACTTCCACGGCAGGTCCTCCCACGTGGAGTCCTCGAAGGAGACGCGCCGGATCATGTCCCCGCCGTAGAGGTACGGGCTCATCTCGTCGAGGATCTCCTCGCGACCGTAGAGGACGCCGATCCCGGTCGGGCCGCACATCTTGTGGCCGGAGAAGGCGAGGAAGTCGACGTCGAGCTCGTCGACGTCGACCGGGCGCGTCGGCACCGACTGCGCGGCGTCGGCGAAGACGTACGCGCCGTGATCGTGGGCCAGGTCGGCCAGCTCCCCGATCGGGTTCACGGTGCCGAGCGTGTTCGAGACGTGGACGACCGACACCATCTCGGTGTCGTCGTCGACGAGCTCCGCCGCGTGGTCCATGTCGAGCCGCCCCTCGTCGGTGACGTCGATGAAGCGCACGTCGGCGCCCGTCCGCTTGCCGATCTGCTGCCAGGTGACGAGCGAGGCGTGGTGTTCCATCTCGGAGAGGACGACGTTGTCGCCGGGGCCGAGCTCCTCCAACCCCCAGGCGTACGCGACGAGGTTCATCGCCTCGGTCGTGTTCTTGGTGAAGACGATCTCCTCGCGGCCCGCCGCGCCGATGAAGTCGGCGACCGCGTCGTGGGCCTCCTCGTACGCGACGGAGGCCTCCTGGCTCAGCTGGTGGATCCCCCGGTGGACGTTCGCGTTGTAGCTCCGGTAGTAGTCGGAGATGGCGTCGACGACCGGGTCGGGCGTGTGCGAGGTCGCTGCGTTGTCGAGGTAGACCAGCGGGGTGTCGTCGCCCGCGCCCTCGCCGGCCGTCTCCGGGTCGCCGCCGACCTGCCGATCGAGGATCGGGAAATCGGCGCGGAGCGCCTCCACATCGAACGGGTACTGTTCGTGGACTCCCATTACCTGTTATCAGGCCCCGAGCATTAACACACCTTCGGTCCGGTACGTCTTGCGGGTATCGCAGACGCGCGATATCGGCCGGTCCGCGGCGGGGTACCCCCCGGATCCGCCCCGCGGCGACCTGCGCCTCGGACCGCCCGGCACCTCCTCGGATCCGCCCCCGCTCCGACGACTCCCGCGGCCGCCTACTCCCCCCAGTCCGGATCCGCCCGCGGCGGCGAGAAGATGTCGAAGCCGACGACCGGCTCGTCCGTCCGGTTCTCGGCCGCGTGCGGCTCGCCGCCGGGGATCACGTAGGTGTCGTCGGGGCCGACGACGCGCTCCTCGCCGTCCGCGACGAACGTCAGCCGCCCGGCCGTGATCACGCCGACCTGCTCGTGCGGGTGGTCGTGTTCGGGCACCGTCTCGCCCGGTTCGATCTCGAACCGCTGGATGCTCACGTCGTCGCCGACGGCCCCCTGCGTGAGGAACACGCCGTCGACCGCCTCGACCGCCTCCGCGTCCGCGTCGGGTGCGACGTCCATACGGTCCCCCGCGACCCCGAGCCACCTAAATCCGCGGGCACGGGCAGTCGGCGCCGGGAGGGTCGGACCGCACCGTCGGCGTCTCCGACCCAGCCGCAGTCACGGGAACGGGTGGTACGGCCGGTCGAGCGCGGGCTCGAACCCCATCGACCGCGGCACCTCGCGGGCGCGGTCGCCGAAGAACGGGTCGCCGGTGAACAGCGGCTGTGCGCCCGGCACGAGCACCCGCGCGGCCTCGAAGCCCACCGCAGCGAGGTCGCGGGTCGTCACCCGGGCGACGTACGGGTCGAGCCCGACGGCCTCGACGCGGTCGACGACGGCCGACAGCTCGGCCTCGCCCGTCAGCTCCGGCTCCCCGAGCCCCTCGGCCGAGACGGACGCGTCCGGGTCGAAGAACGCGGCCGTCTCCCCGGGCAGGTCGGCGTGGTGGCCGATCGCCGCCCCCTGCTCGTCGGCCGCCTCCCGTCCCATCGAGCGGAGCTCGGTCCAGTTCTGGAGCGCCTCGGCGAGCGCGCTCCGCGCCGCCGCGGCCGGGTCGAGGTCGGCGCCCGACCCCGCGGCGAACCGCGGCCAGTCGCCCTCGCGGCTGACCCCGACCGCGACGACGGGCACGTCCACGTCGGTCGTGGCGAGCAGCGGCGTCACCGACAGCGACTCCGCCCGCGCTCGCTTCTCCAGTTCGGCGAAGCCCGGGTCGTCGACGTCGAGCCCGAGCGGCTCCGTCGTGGAGTACCAGCTCGTCATCGTCGCGTCGCGCTCGATCGCCTCGTACAGCCCGGAGAGCGCGGCGTCCGGACCCGAGCTACCGAGGCCGAGCCCGGTCGTGATCGGCGGCCGGTACCGCCGCTCCGGCGGCGGGAAGTGAACGAACTCCGCCGGGAGGCTCGCCGGTTCGCCCGTCCCGAGTCGTTCGCCGCGGACCCACGGGAGCCGGTCGTCGCGGTCGTACGCCTCGGCGCCGTCGGGGCGGACGAACGCGTCCGGGGTGACCGGGTTCGGAACGTTCGCGGCCGGCGCGCGCGTGAACGACGCCTCGCGGTAGACGCCCGCCGCGTACCGCTCTAGCCCCTCGCCGAGCGCCTTCATGAACGCGGCGTCCCAGTCGGCGGCCGCGCCACCACCGAAGTCCGCCGCGTCGGCGTCGGAGAACGGGGTGGTGTCCGCGACCCGCGCGACGTAGTACGGCACGGGGAACGACTCTTGCTCGCCGACCTCCGCCAGCGCGCCGATCCGGCGGTCGACGGCGCGCTCCGCCCGGTCGATCGCCTCGTCGAGGCCGCGGTCGGCGTGGTCGCGCGGGAGCGCGTCCCCGGGGCCGTCGCCGCAGCCGCACCCCGGTACCGGGAGGAGGGTCCGCTCGCCGCCCGGCACCTCGACGACGGTGTCCGCCACCGGGTCGCCCGCCAGGAGCCGGATCGTCCGGCGTCCGGCCACCGAGCCGGCGTAGCGCACCGCGGACCGGCGGCCGGTCGGCGCGTCGGCGGGCTCCGCCCCGCCGCTCTCGACCCGGGCGCGCAGGCAGTCGTAGCAGGCGTCGTCGAAGACGGTCACGGCGGCGTCGAGGTCGGCGAGGGGAACGCCGCCGAGCCCACCCACCTCGACCGCGACCCACCGATCGAGCATGTCGTCCGCGGCCCCGAACGTCGCCGACCCGGCGGTGTCGACGACGACCGCGGCGTCGAATCCGTCGAGGAGGTCGGCCTCGACCGGCATCGCGTTCACGTCGACGTCGCCGAGCGCGGCCTCGGCGGCCTCGACCGCGGGGCCGTCGCCGACAAGTCCGATGTCCATACCCGGTCGACGCGAGGCGGCGAAAAAAAGCCGCGGGTCCGCGGCGCGCGGCGGCTCGTTCGGCGCGTCCGCGGAGGGAGTCCGAGAGCGCTCGCGGGCGCGCTCAGGCGGGCGTCGCCGCCAGCATCTCGGCGGCCTCGGCGGCCAGCTCTGCGGCGTCGATGTCCCGGAGCCGGTCGTCGCCGAGCTTCAGGCGGAGCCGCGGTCGGCCGACGTCGATCGGGACCTTCTCCGTGTCGATGATCCCCTGATCTTCGAGGCGCGTCTTCGTCCGGGAGAACGTCGCCTTCGAGGCGATACCGACGTCCTCGCCCCACTTCGAGATGTCGTAGAGGAGCACGTCGTTCTTCGCCGCGACGAGCAGCGAGACGGTCACCTCGTCGAGGTCCACCCCGTCGTCGCGCTCGGTCGCGTCGAGGACGGCGTCGAAGTCCGACCGGGCCTCCTCACCGATCTCGGACTCCAGCGTCTCGCGGACCCGGGCGATCGCCGGCGTGCGGAGCGCGTACGCCTCTGCGTCGTCGAAGGCGGCGCGCTGGGTCTCGTACACCTCCTCGACGAACTCCGCGTCGTCGGTCGAGAGCGCGGCGACGCCCTCCCCCGCGGTGACCAGGGCGACGACCCGAGAGGGCGAGACGAACAGGGCGTTGTCGACCTCCCCGTCCAGCACTCGGATGTCCAGGTCGCCGTCGGCGACGAGGTCCGCGGCCCGGGACGCGACGACGAAGTCGTCGAGCACGTCCTTCAGGGTGCGTTCGTCGGCGAGCATCGACAGCTTCGGGAGGTCGTCCCACCCGACGGCCGTCTCGACCAGCGATACGATCGTCTCTGCGGCGGGGTCCACGACGAGCAGCTCGTCGTCGTCCCCGTCGAAGGCCGCTTCGAGCGCGACCTCGACGTCGGCCGCCAGTAAATTCGATACCATTTGTCTCTCGGTATGAAAGCCGGTTGCGTATTTAATATTAACGGGGTTCATGGAACGAATAACCCGATAAGCGTGCTTGAGGCGGGTAAATTCGGCAGATCGGGGTTACCCAAGCGCAGTCGACGCGAGGCGGCCTCGCGTCCGGTCGCCGCGGGTCGCACGCGCGCCGGCGACGGAAGGATTAATGCGCGGTCGCGCCCGGGTTCGCACATGGACCACGAGCACGTCCGGGAGGTCGATCCGGCGGTCGCCGACGCGCTGGCGGGCGAGCGCGACAGACAGGAGCAGACGCTCGCGATGATCGCGAGCGAGAACCACGTGAGCGAGGCGGTGCTGGAGGCGCAGGGGAGTGTCCTCACCAACAAGTACGCCGAGGGCTACCCCGGGTCGCGCTACTACGCCGGCTGCGAGTACGCCGACGAGGTCGAGGAGCTGGCCATCGAGCGCGCGAAGGAGCTTTGGGGCGCCGACCACGTCAACGTCCAGCCGCACTCCGGCACGCAGGCGAACCAGGCGGTGTACTACTCCGTCCTCGAACCGGGGGACAAGATCCTGTCGCTGAAGCTCAACGACGGCGGCCACCTCTCGCACGGCCACCCCGCGAACTTCACGGGGCAGCTGTACGAGGTCGAGCAGTACGAGGTCGACCCCGAGACGGGGTACATCGACTACGAGGGGCTCCGGGAGGTCGCCGAGGAGTTCGACCCCGACATCGTCGTCTCGGGCTACTCCGCGTACCCGCGCGCCGTCGAGTGGGAGAAAATCCAGGCGGCGGCCGACGCGGTCGACGCCTACCACCTCGCGGACATCGCCCACATCACCGGGCTCGTCGCGGCGGGCGTCCACCCCTCGCCGGTCGGCGTCGCCGACTTCGTCACGGGCTCGACCCACAAGACGATCCGCGCCGGCCGCGGCGGGATCGTGATGTGCGACGCGGAGTTCGCGGACGACATCGACTCGGCCGTCTTCCCCGGCGGGCAGGGCGGCCCGCTGATGCACAACGTCGCCGGCAAGGCGGTCGGGTTCAAGGAGGCCTTAGAGCCCGAGTTCGAGAAGTACGCCCAGCAGGTCGTCGACAACGCGGAGGTGCTCGCCGAGACGCTTCAGGAGCACGGGCTCTCTTTAGTCTCCGGCGGGACCGACAACCACCTCGTGTTGGCCGACCTGCGCGACTCCCACCCCGACCTCTCCGGCGGGGACGCGGAGGACGCGCTCGCGGCCGCGAAC
Source organism: Halorubrum sp. C191 (assembly GCF_002727095.1). NCBI lineage: Archaea > Methanobacteriati > Methanobacteriota > Halobacteria > Halobacteriales > Haloferacaceae > Halorubrum > Halorubrum sp. C191. The sequence goes on from NZ_NHNZ01000230.1 coordinate 47,304, forward strand.
ATCGTCCTCAACGGGAACACGGTCCCCGGCGAGACGCGGTCGGCGTTCGACCCCTCGGGGATCCGCGCGGGCACCGCCGGGCTCACCACCCGCGGCTTCGACGCCGACGCGATCGAGGAGGTCGGCGACCTGATCTACCGCGTCGTCGACGACGTCGACAGCGACGACGTCATCTACGAGGTCGGCGAGCGCGTCGTCGAGCTCTGCGAGGCGCACCCGCTGTACGAGTAACCGACCGCTCCGATGCGGGATCGCCCTGTCGCGAGACCGCACCGGCGCGGACGAATCCGTGCGTAAAAGTGGGGCCGGCTCGCAGGGGTCGGTATGGACGCTCCGCCGTTTCTCGCCGCCCGCCTCGACCGCGGCGCCGCACCGTTCGCCGTCGGGGACGTGATCGCGTTGATCCTGTTACTGACCGTCGGGACGCTCAACCACCAGACCGTCGAGTTCCTCACCGCGAACCCGCTGTACTTAGCGGGCGTGTTCGCTCCCTTCCTGATCGGCTGGGTCGTTGTCGCGCCGCTCGTGGGCGCCTACTCCGCCGGCGCGGTCGAGACCGCGAAGTCCTCGGTCCCGCTCGTGATCCGGTCGTGGATCCCGGCCGCGGTCGTCGGACTCGCGCTGCGCGCGTTCGTCTTCCGCGGCGGGGCAGAAGTCACGTTCGCCGCCGTCATGCTCGTGTTGGGATCCGTCGCCCTCGGCGGCTGGCGGGCCCTCTACTTCCGGTTCCGATAGTCACCCGCGCTCTCTGCGCGCCGAGCGCCCGACCGCGGTGCCTCGCTTCTCGCTGACGCGGTCGACCGGCCGACTGTGGTGTTGCTCTCCTTGCTGGCCGTTCTCCTCCCCGACCTCTCTTCCCACTGGTCCCTCCTCTCGCCGACTACCCATCCCGAGTCGACGGAGCCTCGGGCCAAGCCATAAGTTACGAGTAACATCCGCGTGTTCACGAACGAACTGCTTCCGAACCGCGGGAAAAATTTAATGTGGACTTTCGACTACTATCTAATGGAAGCATGACTGGATACTACGACTACGTGCTTGGGCTCATCCCGGTGGCGTTGATCGGTGTGACCGCCTCGCTCACGCTGGTCGGACTGTCGTTGACGTCGGCGCTCCCGGTCGGTGCCGTCGCCGCGGCCACGGTGATGGCTCACGCGATGTTCGTCCGAAATCCAGTCGCGGACGGCGCCCCCGAACGGCGGCCGTTCGACGGCGACGCCGGCGAGCGCTCCGCGGGCGGCGGTTCCTCGGCGGGCACCGCCGACTGAGGCGCGGAGTGATTCCCGGTCGCCGCGGCGTCGCGTTTCCGGCCGCCGCGTCCTGTACCGTTTAGTCCCCGCGCCACGAGTGGCCGACTATGACGGAGACCCTGTTCCTCACTAGCTCCGAGGTCGACGACCTCGCGGACCCAGCCGACTACGTCGCCGCCGTGCGCGACGCGTACCGACAGGTGGGCGAGGGAGCGCCCGCCGAGCCGCGGACGAAGCTCCTCAACCGCGAGCCGCCGGGCATGCTCACCACCTACGCCGCCCTCCTCCCGGAGACGGGCGCGATGGGCGGGTACACCTACTCGGCGGGGTTCGGCGCGGGCGACGCGTGGTTCATGACGCCGCTGTTCGACGCCGAGTCGGGCGAACCGCTCGCGCTGCTCGACGGCGCGTCGATGAACCCGTTCAAGACCGGCGCCGCGGGCGCGGTCGCGGTCGACGCGCTCGCCCGCGACGACGCGACCGAGCTCGCCGTGATCGGCAGCGGCGCGCAGGCGCGCGGACAGGTCGCGACGACCGCCACGGTCCGCGAGTTCGAGGCGGTCCGCGTCTTCTCGCCGACCCGCGAGAACCGCCAGGCGTTCGCCGCCGACTTCGGCGACCGGCTCGCCGCCGACGTGACCGCGGTCGAGAGCGCGAGCGCCGCGCTGGCGGGGGCCGACGTGGTCATCACCGCGACGACCGCCAGCGACCCCGTGATCGCCGACGCCGACGTGGAGCCGGGGACTCACGTCACGGCGATGGGCCAGTACCACCCGGAGAAGAACGAGCTCCCGCCCGAGCTCGTCGCTCGGGCGACGTACGTCCCCGACCTGAGGGCGCGCGCGACGCAGGACGCCGGCTCGTACCTCGCCGCGGTCGAGGCCGGCCTGATCGAGGCGGGCGAGGGGATCGCCGCCGACCTCGGCGCGGTCGTCGCGGGCGACCACCCCGGCCGGGCGAGCGACGACGCGGTGACAGTCTTCGACTCCGGCGGCACCGGCGTCGAGACGGTCGCGGCCGCGCACATGCTGTACGAGCGCGCGAGCGAGAAGGGTCGGGGGCAGACCATCGACTTCGCGCCCGCGAGCGAGGCGCTGACTGGCGAGTAGGCGGGGGTTGAAGTGGCGCGCCGCCGACCGGCCGGTATGCTGATCGGCATCGTCTCAGACACGCACGACGACTCGGCCGCGGTCGAGGCGGCCGTCTCGCTGTTCGAGCGCGAGGGGGTCGACGCGGTCGTCCACTGCGGCGACTTCGTCGCGCCCTTCTCAGTGACCCCGTTCAACGCCGACTTCGCGTTCCACGCGGTCCGCGGGAACAACGACGGCGAGTGGGCGGTCGAGTCAACCGTCGAGGAGTTCGGCACCTACCACGGCGAGGCTGCCGCGCTCTCGTTCGGCGACGGAGACGGAGCGGGTGACGCCGTCGACGTCGCGGTCACCCACGGCACGAGCGACCTCGTCGTCGACGCGCTCGTCGACTGCGGCGACTACGACTACGTGCTCCACGGGCACACCCACGCGCACGGCGCCGAGGCGCGCGGCGGGACCGTCCGGGTGAACCCCGGCGGGCTCCCGATCCCGGTCGACGGCGCGGACGACGCGTTCCGCGTGGCGACGCTCGACACGGCGGCCTCCGGCGTCGACGCCGTGACCCACCACGTCCTCGACCGCTGACGCCCCGTGGTAACGGACGCGCCGCTCGCACCCCGAGTTTTATCGCCGCTCGCTCGCTCCGTACGTCCATGAGACACGCACAGGGCCCGCTCCTCACGATCGACCTGACGGAGCGGACCGCGTCGACGACCCGGATCGACGACCGGCTGGCGTCGTTCGTCGGCGGCCGCGGGCTCAACACGTCGCTCGCGTACGACCGGATCCCGTTCGACGCCGACCCGCTCGGCCCGGAGAACCGCCTCTTCCTCTCGACGGGTCCGATGCAGTACTCGACGACCTCCTACACCGGCCGGATGGCCGCCACGGCCGTCTCGCCGCTCACGAACGGCCTCTGCTCGTCGAACGCTGGGGGATTCCTCTCGCGGAACTTCACCGGCGCGGGGTACGCGGCCGTCGAGATCACGGGCGTGAGCGACGACCTGCTCGCGGTCCACGTCCGCGAGGTCGGGCCGGACGGCGAGCCGGACGTGACCTTCGAGGCGGTCGACGACCTGGAGCAGGCCGAGGTGTCGGCGGTCTCCGATCGGTTCGCCGAGACGCACGACCTCGGCCCCGAACACGTCGCCTGCGTCGGGCCCGCGGGCGAGAACGAGGTCCGCTTCGCGTCGGTCATGACCTCCGACACCCGGGCGTTCGGCCGCGGCGGGCTGGGCGCCGTCCTCGGTGCGAAGGGCGTGAAGGCGCTCACGTTCGCCGGCGACGCGGACGCCGAAATCGAGGTCGACTGGCCCGACGAGGCGGCCGAGGTCCACCGCGAGGCGGCCACCTCCGACTCGATCATGAAACGGCAGGGGACGACGAGCGTGACGGAGCTGGCGAACGAGGTCGATGCCCTCCCGTCGTACTACTTCGCGGAGACCTCCTTCGAGGGCGTCGAGGGCATCTCCGGCGACCGCGTCGAGGAGAAGAAGTACGAGAAGGGGACCTGTTCGCAGTGCGCGTTCGCCTGTAAGCTCCCCACCCGCGACGAGGCGACCGGCGTCGAGACGGAGGGCCCGGAGTTCGAGACGGTGATGGCGTTCGGCTCGAACGCGGGCGTCGACGACGTGGTCGACGTGATGCGCGCCAACGAGCTGTGCGACGAGCTCGGGATGGACACCATCTCCTGTGGCGACGTCGTCTCCATGTTCTTAGAGAGCGAAGACGAGTTCGGCAACGCGGACCTCGTCCGCTCGCTCGTCGAGCAGATCGCCTATCGCGAGGGCGTCGGCGACAAGCTCGCGGAGGGCGTCCACCGCGCACACGAGGAGTTCGGCGCGGACGACTGGACGGTCAAGGGGATGGCCTTCTCCGGCCACGACGGCCGCGCGCTCAACGGGCAGGGACTCGCGTTCGCGACCGCGAACCGCGGCGCGGACCACATGTACGGGGAGTTTTACCCCTACGAGTACCCGCTCGTCGACCCCGACGAGGCGTTCGACCCGCAGGGCCTCGACGGGAAGCCGCCGAAGCTCGTCGCGAAGGAGAACCGCAACGCGGTCCTCGACTCGGCGGTGGTCTGTAAGTTCTCGCGGGGAACCGTGACCGACGACCGGCTCGCGGCGCTGCTCGACGCCGACTACGACGACCTCCAGTCGCTCGGCGCCCGGGTCGTCGAGTTAGAGCGCGCGTTCAACAACGCCCGCGGCTTCGACCGGAGCGACGACACGCTCCCGTACGCCGACGCCATCGACGGGTTCGACGCGGCGCTCTCCGAGTACTACGCGCTCCGCGGCTGGAACGACGACGGCACCGTCCCGGGGCACGGCGACGGGCTCGACCCGGCCGGCGCGGCGCCCGCCGACGACTGACGGGCGCGCTCGGCCCGCGCCTCCGCCCGCCTACCCGTCGCCCGGGTCGAGGTCGACGCCGCGGAACTCGAACCGGGCCCCGCCGGCCTCGCTCTCGGCGAGCTCGACCGCCCAGCCGTGCGCCTCCGCGACCTCGGCGACGATCTTCAGTCCGAACCCGGTCCCGTCGTGGTCCGTCGTCACGCCCGCCTCGAACACCTCTCCGCGGTCTTCGGGGTCGACGCCGGGGCCGTCGTCTTCGAGGTAGAAGCCGTCGTCGAGCGCCCCGACCGTGACCGCCACGTCGGGTCCGGCGTGGGCGACCGCGTTGGCGATGAGGTTCTCGAGGGCCTGTCGCAGGCGGCTGCGGTCCGCGGCGACGACGGCGTCCGTCTCGACCGCGATCGTCGCCGACTCGGTGTCGACGGTCTCCCAGCACTCCGCGACGAGGTCGGGCAGCGCGACGGGCTCGGTCTCGTCGATGCTGGCGCCCTGCCGCGCCAGCGCGAGCAGGTCCTCGATGAGCACGTCCATCCGGTCGAGCGAGCGCTCGACCGCGCCCAGCTCCTCCACGTCGACCGACTCCTCCGCGAGCCGCTCCGTGACGATCTCGAGGTTTCCAGTGGCGACGTTGAGCGGACTTCGGAGGTCGTGCGACACGAGGCTGGCGAACTCCTCTAACCGGTCGCGCTCGCGCGCGATCTCCGCCTCGCGCCGCCGGAGCTGCCGCTCGCGCTCGATGCGGACCAGCACCATCGTCACCGTCGCCGCCCAGATGCGCGCCACCGCGAGGTCGGAGTCGTCGAAGGCCTTCGGGGCCGTCGCGCCGACGTTCAACACGCCGTACCGCCCGAGCGGGACGACGAGCTCGCTCCGGATCGTGGCGTCGTCGCTGTGGCGGTCGGGGTCGTCGTGGACGTCCGCGACGTACGTCGGCTCGCCGCTCTCGAAGACCTCCCAGGTGATGCTCGGCTCGTCGGCCGCGAACGTCGGATGCTCGCCGACGACGTCGTCCGCGGTGTCCGTCCAGACGATCGGTTCGAGCGCGTTTTCCCGCTCGTCGTACAGCCATATCGCGGCGATCGGGTGGCCCAGCACGTCGTCGACGTACGACACCGCCGCCTCGGCGGCCGTCTCCCTGTCGGTCGTCTTCAGCAGCTCTCTGGTCGCCTCGTGGAGGGATTCGAGCGTCTTCGTGCGGCGCTGGAGCGCCAGCCGCCGCGTTCGCTCGTTCGTGACGTCGATCGCCGTGACGACCGCGTACGGGTCGCCACCGATCTCGAACGGGCCGACGCTGACCCGAACCGGGACGAGGACGCCGTCCCCGCGGCGCACGGCCAGTTCGAACCCGTCCGCCATCGACCGCGCCTCACCGGCGCGCGTCGTCTCGATCAGCGCCGTCACGTCGTGTCGAGACCCGTCTCGTTCGGCTCTCGCCTCCTCGCCGCTAAGGGGGGCACTCTCCTCGCCGTCTCCGGGTGCGCTCCCCTCGGCACCCCCCGGCGCAACCCCCTCCGCGTCTCCGGCTGCGCCCGCTTCGCCGCCGTCTCGGTCGGCGACGGAGGGCGGCGACGCGACGCGTCCCCAGTCCAGTTCGGTCGGATCCTCGAAGACGTCGCCGATCGCTCGGCCGGAGAGGTCGTCCGGATCGAGCCCGAACACTGTCTCAACGCTCGGCGTCCCGGCGTGGACGACCCCGTCGCCGTCGACGACGAGGGTCGGGTCGGGCGTCGCGTTGATCGCTTCCGGAAAGTGGTCCATGGTCACTCTTCTGCCGGCTCGTGGACGTGGCCGCACTCGGGGCAGCGCACCTCCTCGCCCCGGAGGTCGGCCGAGGAGGCTCGCACCTCGCGCATCACCTCGCTGATCCTGTCTTCGGCCTCCAACTCGTCGGCGACGGCGAGGTCGACGCCCTCGACCTCCAGGAGGAACTTCGCGACCTCGGTCACCTCGTACATCATCTCGTCTAAGTCCTCGGCGGTGAAGAACCCGGACATCGCGCCGTAGAGAAACGTCGCCCCCGCCTTCGTCACCTTCTCCTCGAAAGAGTAGCGCGCCTGGTTCACCGCCTGCGGCGTGTACGTGTCGGTCATGAAGGGGATGAGCTCCGGGAGGTTCTCGCCGATCTTCGTCATCTCGACGCCGGTCTCCGTCCGGAAGTCGGCGCAGAGCCGGGCGATCGCCCACTCGCGGGCGGTGATGTACGTCCGGTCGCGGAGGAACTCGTTGACGCGCTCGTAGCGCGCGCCGTCCATCTTCTTGAACCGCTCGTACTTGCGGACATCCCGCGGCACGTCGTCGGTCGCGTCCGCCTCGTCTCCGGACGCCCCCGACGCCCCGGCGGTCGTCTCCGCGTCCGGTTCGTCGCCGGCGTGCGGATCGGGGTCGCCGTCGTCGTCGGAGGGTGACCGGTCCGTGGCGGCGTCGCCGGTCCCGTCGGCCGAGTCGGCCGTCGAGCCGGAGGGATCGCTCATACGTGCGACACTCCGCGGGCGAACAAAAGCCTTGTCGGTGGCGGTCCGCTCGGAGATCCACTTTTGTACCGTCGCGTGGAGGGGTTGGGCATGAAGGTGCTCTGCGGGATCGGCGGCAGCGACGACTCGTTCCGCGCGCTCGACCGGACGGTCGAGCGCGCGGCGGTCGCGAGCGACGACCTGACGATCGCGGTGGTGGACAACGAGGACTCCTCAGTGTCCCCCGACGAGGTCGTCGAGCGCGCCGAGGCGGCGGTCGAGGAGGCGGCGATCGACGCGGAGGTGCGGCGCGTCGAGGGCGACCCCGGGAGTCGGCTGGTGGACATCGCCGAGACGGAGGGGTTCGAGGAGATCGTCTTGGGCGGCGGACACACGAGTCCGATGGGGAAGATCACGATCGGGTCGATCGCGGAGTTCGTCCTGTTGAACGCCAAGACATCGGTCACGCTGGTCAGATGAGCGATCGAGGCTACCCGGACGCGGTGGCGGACGAGTTCCCGCCGCCGCCGACCGCGTTCACCGACCGCGAGGACCGCCGGATCGAGGTCCGGCCGTACGAGGGCGACCCGGCGGCCAGGGAGTCGCTCGTCGAGATGTACGACGCCTTCGACCCGGCGGACCGCGCGCAGGGGATCCCGCCCGGCGGCGAGGAGCGCATCCGCGAGTGGCTCGACGCCATCCTCGCCGACGACTGCTACAACGTGATCGCCTGGTGCGACGACGCGGCCGCCGGCCACGCGACGCTCGTCCCCGACGGCGACGCCTACGAGCTGGCGATCTTCGTCCATCAGGAGTACCAGCGCGCCGGGATCGGCACCCACCTCATCCGCGGACTGCTCGGCCACGGGCAGGCGAACGGCGTCGAGAAGGTGTGGCTCACGGTGGAGCGGTGGAACCGCGCCGCCGTCTCCTTGTACAAGAAGATCGGCTTCGAGACCTCCGACGCCGAGAGCTTCGAGCTGGAGATGGGGCTGCGGCTGCGCGCCGACGGGGAGACGGCCGCGGAGGGAGACGCGTCCGCGACCCCCGACGAGTCCGACGCCGACGAGTAGGGTTGGCCGGAATCTTCAAGCCTTTAGGGGCGGCCCGCGACCGCTCCGATATGAGTCACCGAATTCTGCTGCTGGGGGCGCCGGGTGCCGGGAAAGGGACGCAGAGCGCGAAGCTGGCCGACGCGTACGGCGTCGAGCACGTCACGACCGGCGACGCGCTCCGCGCGAACAAGGACATGGAGACGGAGTACGGCACGCCGCGCTCGTTCATGGAGGCGGGCGAGCTGGTGCCGGACCCGGTCGTCAACGAGATCGTCGAGGCCGCGATCGGCGACGCCGACGGGTTCGTCCTCGACGGCTACCCGCGCAACCTCGATCAGGCGGAGTTCCTCTCGGAGATCACCGACCTCGACGCCGTCATCCTCCTCGACGTCGACGAGGAAGTGCTCGTCGACCGGCTCACCGGGCGCCGCGTCTGCGACGACTGCGGCGCGAACTACCACGTCGACTTCCAGCCGCCCGAGGAGCCGGGCGTCTGCGACGAGTGCGGCGGCGAGCTGATCCAGCGCGAGGACGACACCGAGGAGACCGCCCGCGAGCGGCTCGACGTGTTCTACGACAACACCGAGCCCGTGATCGACCACTTCCGCGACGAGGGCGTCCTCGTCGAGGTCGACGGCGAGGCGACCCCGGACGAGGTCTTCGCTCGGATCCGCGATGTCGTCGAGAGCTAATCCGCCGCGTGGCCGGGAGCCAATCCGCCGCGTGGCCGGGTGTCAGTCCGACCGGCGCCGGGGGCCGACCGAGCGACGATCCTACAAGGTTCTTAACCGTCGACCGCTAACCGGCCGCTAATGAGCAAAGTCGAACGGCGAGTCCGCTCGCTGGTCCGCGAGGACGGTGAGATGCGGGACGCCATCGAAACCGTCCTCGACAACGCTAGCGGCGGCGAGGTGCGTTGGGTCGACGTCCGCGACCAGATCACCAGCGGACAGTGGGGCCGGCTCATCGAGAAGGAGATCCTCGTCGACGGCGAGGAGGGCTTCGCGCTTGCCGACCGCGACGACATCGAGGCCGGGATGGAGGACGACTCGGGCGGCGGCGACGTTGAGACGCCGGAGACGACCTCTTGGTCGAAGTGGGATAAGCTGGCCGGGCTGGCGACGCTCGGCGCGTTCGTCGGCTACGCGGTCTCGCCGGTCCGGAACGCGATCGCCGGCGGCATCGACGTCGTCCTCGGCCCCCTTCTGAACGTCGTCCCCTTCTACGTCGTCATCATGGTCATCGCGCTCGGCACGGGGATGTACTCGACGCTGCTGCGCGCCGGGCTCATGGACATGGAGAAGATGGGCGCGTACCAGGAGCGGATGAAGGACATCCAGGAGCGCCGGAAGGAGGCCGAGAAGCGCGACGATGACGAGGCGCTCGACGAGATCCAAGAAGAGCAGATGGAGGCGATGGGCGACCAGCTCGGCATGTTCAAAGAGCAGTTCCGCCCGATGGTGTGGATCATGTTCCTCACCATTCCGGCGTTCCTCTGGATGTTCTGGGTGATCGGCTACCGCGGGTCTGAGGCCGCGTACCCGGCCGTCGCCGCCCAGGAGCTCGTCGTCCCGCTCGCGGGCACCGTCACCTGGGACACGGGGATCGTCGGCCCGATCCAAATGTGGATCCTCTGGTACTTCCTCTGCTCGATGGCGTTCACCCAGCTCGTCCAGAAGAGCCTCAACATCGAGATGTCGCCGTCCGCCTCGTAGGCAGCGCCGCGCTCTCCGCCGCTCCCCCTCCGTTTCCCTTCGACGCCGCCGTTCTCCCTCTCACTCCCGTTCCGCGAGGAGCGCTTCCACCTCCTCGCGCGACGGGATCGACCCCATCCCGCCGACCGACCGGACCGAGAGCGCGGCGGTCGCGTTGCCGAACGCGACCGCCTCGCGGAGCGCCTCCGCGTCGGCTCCGGACTCAGACTCGGCACTCCTCGCGAGCCGCGAGAGCAGGCCCGCGGTGAACGCGTCGCCGGCGCCGGTCGCGTCGACCGCCTCCGCCGGGAACCCGTCGTGCCGGACCGTCGTGGCCCCCCATGGCGCGTCGTCGGTACTGACCGCGAGCGCGCCGTCGCGGCCGAGCGTGACGACGACGGTGTGGGGGCCGAGCGCGAGCAGGTCGCGGGCCAGTTCCCCGCCCTCGCTCGTCGACAGCCCGGCCGCGGCGGCGTCCTCGTCGCTACACAGCACGACGCCGCTCTCGGCGACCGTCTCGCGGACCGCGGTCGACGCCGCCTCCGCCGTCTCCGGCGGCACCAGATCGGAGCGGTAGTTCACGTCGAACGAGACGGGACACCCGGCGGCGGTCGCCGCCGAGCGGAGCTCGCGGGTGGCCGCCCGCCCCCGCAAGTGCGTCAGCGCCACGCCGCCGAGGTGGACCCACGGCGGCGCGCTCGCGCCCCCCGGCGACGCCGCGCCGTCGTCGCCCGTCAGCGCCTCGGTCGGGACTGCGTCCGGGTCGAACCCGAACGTCGCGTCGCGGTCGCCGTAGAAGGAGAACCGCGGCCCGCCTTCGCCGGGCGGCGACACCACGGCGAGCGTCGTCTTCCCCTCGACGCGCTCGACGTGCGTCTCCGGAATCTCCGCCGCGGCGAGCGTCTCGGCGAGGAAGTCGCCGAACGCGTCGTCGCCGAGGCGCGTCCAGAACGCCGGCGGCGAGCCGAGCCGCGCGAGCCCGACCGCGACGTTGGCGGGCGCGCCGCCGGGCCGGTGGGCGTAGCTGTCGACCTCCCGCAGCGTCTCCACGGAGTCGGGCACGAAGTCGACGAGCGTCTCTCCGGCGACGAAGATGCCGGCCATTGTCCTACTCGGCCGCCGCGGCCTCGTCGGCGCCGCTCGCCTCGGCCTCGACTTCCTCGGCGACGGCCTCGAACGCCGCGAGGATGACGCGCTTACACGCCTGTCCCTCGGTGCTCCAGTGGTGGGCGTAGTCCAGCATGTCGTCGTAGATGTCGGGCTTACAGCCCGCCGCCTGCGGGTGCCCGCCGCCGTTCACTCGGCCGGCGACCTCGTGGGCGTGCCGGAAGTCGTCCGACCCCCGGATCGAGGCGGAGCCGGCGGGCTTGACGATCACGGCGGCGTCGGCCCCCGCCTCGCGGAGGCGCTCCGCGACCTCGTTCTGCGAGCAGCGGCCGTAGGTGACCGCGACGCGCCAGTCGCCGACCTCATGCGTGACCGCGCGGTCGACCGCGAGGTCGATGCGCGCCTCCTTCTCGACCCGGCGCTCCGCGACGAACGACCGCACCGTCTCCGGGAGGTCGACGCCGTACGCGCCGACGACGGCCGCGTACTCCTCGGCGCCGGCCCAGTAGGAGTAGTCGGCGAGGTCGTCGGAGCGAGGGTCCTCCTTGAGCCAGAGGTCGTGGTCGCGCGTGACCTCGGCGAGCTCGGCCCAGCGGTCGTCGAAGGCGTAGTCGAGCGACCGGAGCGTCACGTCGGCGGTACACTCCTCGTCCGACTCGCCGACGACGAGGTCGACGCCGGCCTCGCGGACCGCGTCGGCGGTCTCGTCGTCCCACTGGTGGTGGTCGAACCACCGGATCGCGTCGGTCGAGTCAGCCAGCTCCGTTAACGGCTCCGCGATCCACTCGTAGTCGTCGGGGCAGAGGTCACAGACGAACAGGTCGATCCCGTCGTCGGCGTACTTTTCGACGCGTTCGAGCGCGGTGTCGATCGAGTACGGCCCCGCCGAGACCAGCCCGACCGGGGACTCGGCGTGGGCGTCGCCGAGGGGGTCGTCGTCGCCCTCCCCCTCGTCGTCCGCCGCGGGCTCGTCCGGCTCGTCGCTCCCGCTCTCGCCTTCGAGCCGGGCCGCGACGGCGTCCTCGAAGGGTCCGACGTCGAGGGCGGCGTCGTACGCCTCGCGGATCATCGCGGCGCAGGCGAGACCGTCGGCGTCGCCGTCGGCGATCACGACCGCCTCGCTGCCCTCGATCGCCTCCCTCGCCCGCCGCTCCGCGCGTTCGTCGTCCAGCGAGTCCGGGTAAAAGAAGCCCTTCCCCGGCAGCTTCGTGTACCGCGACCGGGGGGCATCCCCCGTCTCGATGAGGTCGTCGTCCATACCGTCGAGGCGGGCGGCAGCCGGAAAACTCCGCCGCTCTCGCGGCGAGCGGCGGTCGCGTCGCCTTCGCGACGCTCAGATCGTCGTCCGCCGAGGGTCCTCGTCGGTCAGCTGTCGGACCGTCAGCACCGGGACCGGGCAGGTCCGGACGACGCGCTCGGCGACGGAGCCGATGAGAAAGCGGTTCTCGCCGTGGCGGCCGCGGGTGCCCATCGCGACGAGGTCCGCGTCGGCAGACCGGGCGTACGCGTCGATCTCCGAGGCCGGACGGCCCTCGCGGACCTCGATGGTCACGTCGAGGTCGCCGTCGCGGTCGTGGGCCGCGTCCGCGACGCGGTCGAGCGCGTCGCTCCCCTGATCGTCGAGCGCGTCGCGGAGGTCCTCCCGGACCGTGTCGGGCGACGACTCCACCTCGCCGGCGTCGACGACGTACACCGCGTGGACCTCGGCGTCGAACCGCGCCGCCACGTCGACCGCGACCGAGACGGCCCGTTGAACGCTGTCGGAGCCGTCGGTCGCGACCACGATGGTGTCGAACATGACCACCCGTTCGCCGCAACGACACCTAAAACCCGGCGGTCGGCGGAAGCGCACGCGGTCGGCGGACACGCCGACGGTTCGCCGCCGACTATGTCTAAAATCCTCGCCAGTCGGGCGCCGCTACGCCAGGAAGACGTGGCGCGGGCGGTCGGCGAGCACGTCGCGGCCCCACTGGACGGTCTCGGAGAACTCGTCGGAGCGGAAGAAGCCCATCGCGTCCTCCTTCGCGTTCCACTGGCTGGCGATGAACATGTCGTTCTCGTCTTCGGTGTTCACCATCAGGTCGGTCTCGACGTGGCCGTCCATCTCGGCGAGCAGGTCGCCCACGTCGTCGAAGGTGTCGACGAACTCCGTCTGGTAGTCGGGCTTGACGGTGTAGAACATCCCCATCGTGCCGAAGCCGGACTCCTCGCCGGCGCGGGCGACGATGTCGGGCAGCTCCGAGAGGAACCCCGCCGCGGTCTCCGCCGCCGACGCGGTGTCCCAGATCGAGACGACGGCGGCGCGGTCGGTGTGGCGCCCCTCGTACACCGCGGTCTTGACGTGGGTGCCGTAGTGGTCGAAGTTGCCGCGGAGCCCCTCGACCTCGTCGAACAGCTCGTCCACGTCGGCCTCGCTGTACAGCACGGTGGCGTACACGTCCTCGCCGTGCGGCTTCCCGGCGTAGATGTCGAGGTCGGCGAGCTCGCCGCGGATATCCTCGTCCGAGGCCCCGCCGTCGCCCTCGTCCTCGCCGTGGGGGTGGTCGCCCTCGCCGCCGGCCTCCCCCTCGCCGTGGGGATGGTCGCCGTGCGCGGAGCCGCCGCCCGCACCCGAATGGTCGTGGCCCTGACCGTGGCCGTGCGCGTCGTCGCCGTGACCGCCCTCGCCGTGACCGCCCTCGCCGTGCGGGTGGCCGGCGCTGTCCTGCTCGGGGACGCGCCCGGTCGGGACCGACTCGCCGCCGAGGAAGGCGTCGAGGTCGCGCGGCGGGAACCGCCGGCCGACGTAGAAGTCGCCGAACTCGCCGTAGCGGGAGGAGGCCGGGTCGAACCGCATCTCGTAGACGATGTCCTTGATGTCGGTCGGGTCCGCGCCGAACAGCGTGACGCCCCACTCGTGGTCGTCGAAGCCGACGGAGGAGGCGATCACCTGCTTGATCTTGCCCGCGTACTCCTTGCCGACCTCGCCGTGGCCCGCCATCAGCTCGGCGCGCTCCTCGAAGTCGAGGTCGTACCAGTTGTGTTCCTCGCCGCGGCGCTTGCTCATCGGGTAGAAGCTGACGTACTCCTCGTCGGGGATGTCGGGCTTCAGCTTGCCCTCGATGTACCGCTTGAGCCCCTCGTCGACGGCGTCGGCGCCCTCCTCGAAGTAGTCGTCCGAGACGTAGCCAGACACCTCTGTGACGGAGACGTAGGAGGTCTCGCGCTCGGTGAACTTCGCGAGCGCGGTGTCCTCGAAGCGGCGCTCGATCGCGGAGAGGTCGTCGAGCGACGGCCGGAAGTGGAGGAAGAGGAGGTCCGCCTTGTGCCCCAGCACCGAGAACAGCGCCGACTCGCCGTCCTCGGCGTCGGCGACCAGCTCGCGGTGTTTCAGGAAGGCCTCGCCCTCCTCGATCGCTCGCTGCCGCTCAGACTCGGGCGCCTCGCGCCAGGCGTCCCAGTCGATCGATCGGAAGTCGTGCAGCGAGAACCACCCTTCGGCGGTCTGTGGAGCCTCGACCATACGTCGGGTTCGGGCCGCGCGACTTAGGGGTTTGCGGGTCGTCCCGACGCGCTGTAATCCGTCGGCTCGTCCCCGGTCGTGCCCGAGTCGAAGCCGGCACCAGTGGTTTCGAAGCCCCAGCCGCTCGGCAGTACGTGAGTTCTTATAACCGGTCGATCGGCACGAACATCCCGAAGCCCCAGTCGGGAGGCGGTCGCACGCTCGCCGCGCTCCTCGTCACTCACTCCGTTCGTTCCTGCGGTGCTCGCGTCGCCTGCGGCCGCCTCCCGACTGCCCCTTCGAGTCCCGCCCGCGACCGCACCTCACACCTCCCCAGCCTCGTCGGGCGCGTCTTCGGGCTCCCGCCGGTCGCCCTCGTCGCGCCCGACCCCCTCGCGCGTGCTCCTCGCGGCCAAGGGCCGCTCGCAGGCACGCGCCACCGCGATTCATATTATTAGCGCATCACACCCGCCCCCGTCCGCTCGGGTCATCGACGCCCGCGAACCGCTCCGGTCGTCGCGACTCGCGCCGCTCGCCGTCGCCGTGACCGAAACCCTTTCGACGCGACCCCGAAAAGTCGGGACGATGCGGAAAAGCGGCCCGCCGAAAGGACTGATCTCGTACCTCGTCTTGGAGCTGCTCGACGAACGCCCGCGATACGGGTACGAGCTGCTCGGCGAGATAACCGAGATCAGCGGCGGCCACTGGGAGCCCTCCTACGGCTCCGTCTACCCGATCCTCTACAAGTTCGAGGAGGAGGGCGTCGCCGAGCGCGTCGAGCGCGCGGACGAGCCCGACCGCAAGTACTTCGCGCTCACCGACGCGGGCCGCGAGGAACTCGCCGAGAAGCGCCGCGAGATCGGCGGCGAGGCGCGGGACTTCGGCGACGTGGTCCTCGGCTTCTACCACCTGTACGCCGCGCTCGCCACAGACGGCCGGTTCGAGGTCGACGACGCGGACGCCGACTGGGCGTTCTCGGAGCGGTACAGCGCGTGGATCGTCGAACAGATGATCCGCCACCACGAGCGCGACTTCGGCGAGTTCGAGCGGATCGACGCCTCCCCAGACGAGTTCTACGCGCGGGCGGACGATGCGGACGCGCCGTCGGAGTCCGGGGGCGCCCCCGGCGAGGCCGAGACCGCGGACGACGCGGAGGAGTCGGAGGGGGCGTCCGGCGCGGCCGACGACTGATTCCCTGGTCGGCGGTGAGCGGCGACGCCCCGCGACTCACCGGTGAAGCAGCCGCCACAGGAGTCCGCCGGGGAGCCCGGCGCGGACGAGCCGGTCGTACAGCCGGCCGGGGAGGACGCGACTGAGCCGCGGTAGCCACCGCGCTCGGCGGCTCACCCGATACCGCGTTCGCGGTCGGTCGGCGGTCGTCGCCGTCACCACGCGCTCGACGACGGTCTCGACGTCCGTGGCCGCCGGGGAGTACCCCTCGAACGCGCGGTAGGCGGCGGCGTACGGCCCGTCGCCGTCGGCGGCCTCGACCGCGGCGGCCGCCCGCTCGTTGAAGCCGGTCCGGACGGGACCGGGCTCGACGAGCGCCACGTCGACCCCGCGGGGCGCGACCTCCCGGCGGAGCGCGTCGACGTAGCCGTCGAGCCCCGCCTTCGCGGCGCTGTACGCGCCGTGGTACGGCAGCGCGACCGACCCGACCATCGACCCGACGACCACGACCCGTCCGCCGCGCTCGCGGAGCGTCGGGAGCGCCGCGGAGACGGTCACGTGGACCGCGGTCAGGTTCGTCTCTAGCTGTCGCCGGAACGCCTCGGCCGAGGCGTCCTCGACTGCCGCGATCTCGTAGCCGCCGACGCAGGAGACGACGGTGTCCAGGGGACGGTCGGCGAGCAGGTCGCGGACGGCGGCCTCGTCGCGGAGGTCGACGACGGCGGTCTCGACCGCCTCGGGCAGGTCGGCGAGCCCGTCCGCGTCGCGGTCGACGCCGAGCACGTCGTGGCCGGCGGCGGCGAGCGAGCGCGCGACGCCGCCGCCGATCCCGCCCGCGGCCCCCGTCACGAGAACGTCCATGACGGGCAGTGCGCGGCGCCCCCAGTAGACGGTGGCGGTTCGCGGCGCCGGCTCCGGGGGCCCGTCTCGACCCGCCGCCCGAAGGCATATATCCGCCACGGGCGATTGTCGGCGTAATGTCCACCAACGAGCCGTCCGTCCCGATCGTGTGCGACGAGTGCGAGACGGAGACCCGCGTGCCCCTCGACGACCTCGCGGACGCGCTCGATAAACACAACGACCAGAAACACGGCGGCGAGGCCGTCGCGGAGGTCGATCCGGCGATCAAAGACCGGCTCGCCGACCTCGTCGCCGAGGACTTGGGGCTGTTCGACGAGGAGCCGGCCGAGGGGGCGTGAGCGCCGCCGCGAGCGACCACCGGGAACCGGAGCGCTCGGCGGCACGCGCCAGCAATATTTGCGTCGTTCGGTGACGAGTGTTTTCGCAGTATCTCCGGTATACGGGGCTTTGAACCCTCGAAACGCCACTTCCGTCGTCTTCCGCCGTCACCGGAACGCGCTTCCGTTGCTGGTGACGCGAGAGTGTTGCCCGCGGGGCCGCTTCCGTAGGTATGTACGACTCAACGCGGACAGCGTCGCGGCGGTCGTTCCTCGCGGCCGCGGGCGGAACTGCGACGGTCGGCCTCGCCGGCTGCCTCGGCGGCGGGAGCGGCGGGCTCGACGAGATCACGGTCGCGCACATGCCGATCTACCCCGACCTCCAGTGGTACGTGATGGAGGGCGAGGGATACTTCTCCGAGGTCGACGCCGAGGTCACCGGCCAGGAGTTCGGCAACGGCCCCGACATCGTTCAGG
Source organism: Halorubrum sp. C191 (assembly GCF_002727095.1). Lineage (NCBI taxonomy): Archaea > Methanobacteriati > Methanobacteriota > Halobacteria > Halobacteriales > Haloferacaceae > Halorubrum > Halorubrum sp. C191. The sequence continues at coordinate 64,614 of NZ_NHNZ01000230.1, forward strand.
CGCTCGGCGGCAGCGACATCGACATCGCGATGTTCGGAATCGTGCCCGCGATGATCGCGATCGACCGCGGTATCGCCGCGCGGGTGACCGCCGCGAACATCCGGGAGCCGATGGGGATCATGGCCGAGTCCTCGTTCCACGAGACGTTCGAACAGCAGGGCGCCGACGCGTTCGCGGCGTGGGAGGAGGAGCAGGGCGAACCGTTCACCTTCGGCACGTTCCCGCAGGGGAGCGTCCCCGACGTGCTGTTGCGCTTCTGGCTCCGCGATGTCGGCGTCGACCTCGCAGCGAACGACAGCGTGGAGATCATCGAGATCAGCGGGGCGAGCTCCGTCTGGCAGGCGATTGCCAACGACGAGATCGACGGCACCTCGATCATGGAGCCGGTGCCGACCATCGCGCAGGCGGAGGGGTCGTCGGTGGAGATGCTGCGGACCGCCGCCGAGGTCCTCCCCGGCCAGCCCGCCGCGGTCACCCTGATGAGCGACGAGGTCCGGGACTCCCCGATCGCGGCGCAGTTCCTCGAACAGCACGTCCGCGCGACCGACTTCATCGAGGAGAACCCCGACGCGACCGCGGGCCACGTCGAGGAGGGAATCGGGATGCCAGTCGACCGCGCGCGGAAGGCGCTCGACTCGCCGCTGTCGAACTTCATCACCGACCCCGCCGAGATCACGGACGCGACGCAGGTGTTCGCCGAGTTCGCGGCCGATAACGGCCAGACCGACGAACAGCTGTCGAACGACCAGATATTCGACCTCGGGGTGTACGACTCGCTCTGATGGCGACCGAAACCGCATCGCGCGTCGACGAGGACGGCGCGTTCGCCGGCGTCGGGCTCGGAGACGGGCGGCGGCTCCTCCGGGGCGCCGCGGGGGTCGTCGGGTTCCTCCTCGTCTGGCACGCCGTCTCGCTCACCCAGGATCCGTTCGTGCTCCCCTCGCCGGTCGCGGTCGCCGGGGCGTTCGCCGGCGAGCTCGCGTCGGGAGACATGACGACGGCGCTGTATCAGAGCGTCCGCCACTGGATCCCCGGTACCGTCGCCGGAACGGGCCTCGGCGTGGCCGCCGGCGTCGCGTTCGCTTGGAGCGGCCTGCTGGACGACCTGACGGCGCCGCTCGTCCGCACCCTGCGCCCCGTCCCGCCGCTCGCGCTGATCGGCTTCGCGATCGCCTGGTTCGGGATCAACGACTGGGGCGCGGCGTTCATCATCGCGGTCGGCGCGTTCTGGATCAACTTCTACGCGGCGTACGGCGCCGTGGAGGGCGTGAGCGAGGACCTCCTCGACGTGGGGCGGACCCTCGGCGTCCGCGGCGACCTCGACGCGGTCCGGTCGATCGTCCTGCCGGCGTCGCTGCCGGGGATCATGACCGGGATCCGGACCGGACTGGGACGGTGTTGGATGCTCGTCGTCGCCTCGGAGATATTCGGCGTCCCCGGGGTCGGCCGCGAGATCATCCGCGCCAGCAACAACCTGCGCGTCGACCGGGCGATCGCGTACATCCTCGTGTTGAGCCTGATGTACCTGCTCGTCGACGTCGCGTTCCGCGCGGTCGAACGGAGGGCGTTAGCGTGGCGGGCGTGAACGGAGACGGCGCGGCCGGACGCGACGGGGAGACTCCCCCCACCGCGGCGGCCAGCGTCGCGCTCGACGGGGTCGGGAAGACGTACCCCGGCGACGGCGAGGACGGCTCGGTGCGCGCGCTCGACGACGTGTCCTTCTCGGTCGCCGACGGGGAGTTCGTCTGTCTCGTCGGCCCGTCCGGCTGCGGGAAGACGACGCTGTTCCGGGTCGTGGCCGGGCTGACCGAGGCGACCGACGGTCGCGTCCTCCTCGACGGCACCGAGGTCACGGGGCCGACGACGGACATGGGCGTCGTCTTCCAGGAGTACCACCTGTTCCCGTGGCTCACGGTCGAGGAGAACGTCGGGTTCGGGCTCGAACGGAGCGACCGATCGGCCGCCGAGCGCGAGGCGCGCGTCGACGAGATGCTCGACCTCGTCGGGCTGACCGAGTTCCGCGGCGCCTACCCGAAGTCGCTGTCGGGCGGGATGAAACAGCGCGTCGCCATCGCCCGGTCGCTCGCGGTCGACCCGGACCTGCTGCTGATGGACGAGCCGTTCGGCGCGGTGGACGCTCAGACCCGCGAGATGCTCCAGCGGGAGCTACTCGACGTGTGGGAGTCGACGGGGAAGACCGTCCTCTTCGTCACGCACGACGTCGCGGAGGCGGTGACGCTCGCCGACCGGGTCGTCGTGATGGCCGCCGAGCCCGGCCGCGTCCGCGAGGTCGTCGATGTCGACGTCGAGCGCCCGCGCGACCGCGGCGACGCCGCATTCGCGGAGTACGTCGGCCGCGTGCGAGAGCTGATCGGCGCCCACCCGTAGCCCCGTCCCCTTCGCGCCCGGCGCCTCACACCCTACTCCTCGCCGTCCGCCTGATCCTCGACGCTCGCCGACAGCTCGTCCACGTGGGTACGGAGCATCGCGAGCGTCGCGTCCGCGTCGGCGTACCCCTCGTCGTAGTCGTCGAAGGCGGCCGTCGCCCGGTCGAGAAATCGCTCTACCGCCGCGTCGGTCGGCTCGTCGGTCATGAGTCACGCTCCGCCGGCGAGCGGTTTATGTCTCCCGGCGGGGAGCGCGCGGCGACCGTCAGCGCCGACGGAGGGCGTACGTCGTGTAGCCGACCGCGACGACGAGCGCGCCGTACAACAGCGTTCCGAGCAGGGCGGGCGACGCGGTGACGTACTCGCCGAACGGGTCGGTCAGCGCCAGCACGGCCACGATGAGCGCGGCGGAGATGGCGATCCCGACCGCGCCGAACGCCTTGAACGCCGCGTCGAGGTCGAATCCACGCGATCCCGGTTGGTGGCTCATACCCCTTCGTACGCGCTCAGGTTATAAATCCGTCCGACTGGATTCTCAGCCTCGGGGAACGGTGGTGACCGGACCGCCGGGGCTGTGAGCGCGGTTTACTATTATCATTGATAATTTGCTCCGAGGCGTTTTAGCCCTCGGTCGAAACCGGTGCGACATGACGCAGACGGGACCCACGACGCTCTCTCGACGGCGGCTCGCCGCCGGTCTCGGGGGGGCTGTGGCGGGCGCGCTGGCCGGGTGCCTCGGCGACGAGGCCCCCGGTTCGGCGTCGATAGACACCGGCAACGACGAACCGGCGGACGACGAGGCCGACGGGGGAGACGCGATCCGGAACGCGGCGGACGCCAGCGCGACGGTCGGGATGATCTACGCGCTCGGCGGGCTAGACGACCGGTCGTTCAACGACGCCGCGAACCGGGGCATCCAGCGCGCGCGCCTCGATCACGACGTGGCGTTCGCGAACGAGGAGCCGACCTCGATCCCGGAGTTCGAGACCGCGCAGGACGCCCTCTCGTCGTCGACCGATCCCGCCTACGACCTGATCTGCTGTATCGGCTTCCTCCAGGCGGACGCGCTCTCGACGGTCGCGGGCGAGCACCCCGACCAGCGGTACGCAATCGTCGACTCGGTCGTCGACCGCGACAACGTGGCGAGCTACGTGTTCCGCGAACACGAGGGGTCGTTCCAGGCCGGCCACCTCGCCGGGCTGGTGACGGACCGCGACGTGTCCGTCGGCGCGGGGTCGACCGTCCCCGACGAGCGGACCGTCGGCTACGTCGGCGGCGTCGACTCGCCGCTCGTCCGCAAGTTCGAGGCCGGCTACCGCGCCGGCGTCGACCACGCGACCGCGGACGTGTCGGTGCTGTCAACGTACCTCGGCGCGTTCGACGACCCCGAGGGCGGGTACGCCGCCGCCGCGGAGATGTTCGAACAGGGGGCCGACGTGGTGTACCACGCGGCCGGCGGGAGCGGACTCGGCGTGTTTCAGGCGGCCCAGGAGTACGGCCGGTACGCGATCGGCGTCGACTCCGACCAGTCGCGCAGCAACCCGCGGTACGCCGACGTGATCCTCGCGTCGATGGTGAAGCGGGTCGGCACCGCGGTGTACGACGCCGTCGAGGAGACGATCGACGACGACCTCGCCACCGGCTCCACGACGGCGCTCGGGCTCGCCGAGGACGGCGTCGCGCTCGTCTACGGTACGACGCTCGGGCCGGTGATCCCCGACGACGTGCGCGCCGCGATCGTCGACTCCGGCGAGCGGATCGTCGCCGGCGACCTGTCGGTCCCCACGGACCCGGAGGCGGTGAACTGATGGCACCCGACTCGTTCGAGCGCCTCGTGCGCGCGGTCGGGCGGCTCCTCCCGAACGCGGTGCGCCGCCGGTACGCCGCGAAGTTCGCGCTGGCGTTCCTCGTGGTCGCGGCGGTCGTCGTCGCCGGGGGCGCGTTCACCTACCTCCAGACCGAACAGACCGTGGAGTCGGACACGACGACGCAGCTCGCCGAGACCGGCGGCCTCCAGGCCGACGCGATCGGGTCGTGGACCGAGCGGATGAGCACCGAGACGCGGTCGATGTCGGCGGCCGACGCGCTCCGGTCCGACCGGCGCGCGCCGGCGTACGTGCTGTTGAAAGACCAACTGCTCTCCGAGGACATCGTTAGTATCCACCTCGTCGACGCGGCGCAGGACCGGGTCGTCGCCAGCACCGAACGCCCCTTAGAGGGGCGCGCGCCGAGCGACCTCGACACGCCGTGGAGCGACGCGGACGTCCCCGAGGGGGTCGGCGAGGACGACCGGGTCTGGCGGTCGGACCGCTCGTACCGGTCGCCCGTGCTCAACGACCGCCCGGTGATGGCGTTCGCCAGCTCGGTGCCGCGGGCCGACGGCCGGTACCTCGTCGTGGTCACCCGCATCCAGCCGCAGCTCGAACGCATCCAGAACAGCGACACCGGGGAGGAGACGATGATCCTCAACGCCGCCGGGCAGACCGTCCTCGACATCGACGGCACGGTCGACGAGGCGGAACACGCCGACAGCGTCGAGGCGATCCGGGAGGGCAACGCCACGACCGCGACGCGGATCGGCGACGGTCAGGTCCACGCGTACGCCTCCGTTCCCGACACCGACTGGGTGGCCGTCACGAGCGTCGACCAGTCGACCGCGTTCGCCGTCCGCAACGACGTGGGGAACTCCGTGCTGCTCCTCATCTTCCTCACGCTCGCGTCGCTGGGCGTCGTGGGCGCCGTCCTCGGAACTCGAACGGTGCTCCCGCTCTCGCGGCTCCGCAACCGCGCCGAGCGGATCGAGTCGGGGGACCTCGACGTCGACCTGTCGACCGGACGGATCGACGAGATCGGCCGCCTGTTCAGGAGCTTCGGGGAGATGCGGGACTCGCTTCGGGACCGGATCGCCGAGGCCGAGACCGCCGCCGACGAGGCCGAGGCGGCCCGCGAGGAGGCGGAGGCCGTCACCCGCGACATGGAGGCGCGTGCGGCCGACTACAGCGAGGTGATGGGCGCGGTCGCGGACGGTGACCTCACGCGCCGGATGGACCCGGACGCGGACCGCGAGGCGATGCGCGAGATCGCCGAGGAGTTCAACGACATGGTGGCCCAGCTGGAGCGGACTACCGCGCGGGTCGCCGCCTTCGCCGGCGAGGTCGACGGCGCGAGCGCGGAGCTCGCGGCCGGCGCCGACGAGGTCGAGACCGCGAGCGGGACCGTCAGCGAGCAGATCCAGGAGATCGCCGACGGCGCGATCAGTCAGGACGAGCGCCTCGACGAGGTGAGCGACGAGATGAGCGACCTCTCCGCGAGCATCGAGGAGGTCGCCTCGTCCGCCGCGTCCGTCGCGGAGACCGCCGAGGCCGCCGCGGAGCGCGGCGAGTCCGGCCGCGAGGCCGCCTCGGAGGCGCTCGACGAGATGGACGCGATCGAGGCGCGCTCCGCGGCCGCGGTCGAGCAGATGGAGGCGCTCGACGAGCGCATGGACGAGATCGACGAGGTGGTGGAGTTCATCACCGACGTGGCCGAGCAGACGAACATCCTCGCGCTGAACGCCTCGATCGAGGCCGCCCGCGCCGGCGAGGCCGGCGAGGGCTTCGCGGTCGTCGCCGACGAGGTGAAAGAGCTCGCGGAGGAGACGCAGGAGGCCGCCGCCGAGATCGAGTCGCAGATCGCGACCGTCCGCGAGGAGACCGACGCGACGGTCGATGACATCCGCGAGACAAACGAGCGGATCGACGAGGGGGCGGACACCGTCCGCGAGGCCTCGTCGTCGCTCGAAGCGGTCGTCGACGCCGTCGAGGAGACGAACCACGGCGTTCAGGAGATCAGCGAGGCGGCCGAGGACCAGGCGCGGTCGACGCAGCGCGCGGTCGAGGGCGTCGAGGACGTCGCCGAGGTGAGCGGGGAGGTCGCCGCCGGCTCCGAGCAGGTGTCCGCCGCCGCAGAGGAGCAGACCGCGACCGTCGCCACCATCGCGGAGAACGCCGACCGGCTCCGGGGACAGGCCGAGTCGCTCTCCGAGTCGGTCTCCACCTTCGATGTCGACGTCGACCCCGAGGAAATCGAGGGCGCGGAGTCCGACGGCGTCGACGGGGCCGAGGGCGACGACGCGGTCGGAGGCGACGAGCGACGCGACGCCGGGAACGGGACCGTCGGGGACGCCGACGGATCGCCGTCCGGTGACGGGCTCGCCGCCGACGGCGACGGGCGCCCCCCGTCGTCGGACGAACGTTAGCCCTGCTTCGGGCTCGCTATTGACGAACGAGCGCGAGGGCGACCTTTCGACTGCGTACCGACGAACGAGCGTTACTCCCCGCTCTCCGGGTGTCCCTCGACGATAGCCACGCCGGACGACGCGCCGATCCGCACCGCGCCGGCGTCGAGCATGGCCGTCGCCTCCTCGTAGGAGCCCACGCCGCCGGAGGCCTTCACGGGAAGGTACTCGCTCATCAGCTCCACGTCGGGGACGGTCGCGCCGCCGTCGGCGAACCCGGTCGACGTCTTCACCATGTCGGCGTCGGCGGCGACCGCGGCCTCGCACGCGCGGCGCTTCTCGGCGTCGTCGAGGAGGGCGGTCTCGATGATCACCTTCACCGGGACGGGCACGGCCGCGACGACGTCCGCGAGCTCGTCGGCGACCGCGCCGCCGTCGCCGGCCTTCAGCCGGCCGACGTTGATCACGAGGTCGACCTCGTCCGCGCCCGCCTCCCACGCCGTGACCGCCTCGTCGCGCTTGACCGTCGGGTCGTGTTGCCCATGCGGGAACCCCACCACGGTGGCGATCGCCGCGGGCTCTGCCTCATACTCGGCCGCTTCGGCGACGTAGCACGGCGGGATACACGCGTTCATCCCGTGCGCGGCGGCCTCGTCGAGAACGGTCCGCACGTCGTCCCAGGTCGTCTCCGGACCGAGGACGGTGTGGTCGATGCTGGCGGCGAACTCGTCGCGGTTCATGGGTCGACCGTCGCGCGCGGCAGTAAAAGGCGTGCGGGGTCGGCGCGACCGACTTGACGACCGGTCGCTCCGGCACGAACGGGAGCGCGTTCGGAACAACGCGGGAACGGAACTCGCGGGGAGGGGGCCCGGCGCGATGCCGGTCCGTCGCGACTACGGGGCTCGGAGACCGAGGGTCGCGGGCCGAGCGCGGCGGCGTCAGCTCTCGATCTCGATCTCCGTGCCGCTGACGGCGCTCTCGACGGTCACGGGGAGCCGCACCGTCAGGATGCCGTTCCGGTATTCGGCCTCGATACCGTCCTCGTCGATCGCCTTCGGGAAGCGGAACCGACGGTGGTACGTCCGCCGGGTCCCGCGGTGTTCGTCCTCGTGTTCGCCGGCGACGTTAAGCACGCCGTCGTTCCACGAGGCGGTGATCTCCGACGGGTCGAACCCCGGAAGCTCGACCGACAGGACGAACTCGCCGTCCTCCTCGTACAGTTCGTAGTCGTTGCTACCGGATTCGAACAGTCTGCTCGGGACGCTCTTCAGTAGACTGG